>CAZTTM010000005.1:0-21332 GCA_964616035.1 uncultured Muribaculaceae bacterium | reverse complement strand
TATTAAGGTTTCCG
Source organism: uncultured Muribaculaceae bacterium (assembly GCA_964616035.1). Taxonomy (GTDB): domain Bacteria; phylum Bacillota_I; class Bacilli_A; order RF39; family UBA660; genus UBA6414. The sequence goes on along the minus strand of CAZTTM010000005.1, from coordinate 21,318 downwards.
GCATCATCTTTAATTGTACTTTCAGCATCTTCTAATATTGTATTACTTCCTTCACATTTCTTCATAAAGCTTCCCAATCTACATAAAATACTAGAAGTAGTAGTAAAATAATTATTTATAACTTCTGGAATAGAGGAAGGAACTTGTGTAGTACTTGATGAACCACATCCACTAACATATCTACCAGATACAAACGTACTATTTTTAATTGCACTATAAACACTTCCAATATGAGCTAAGAAAACATCCGAGTCCGTACTAACTGTTTCACTATTTAATGATAAAGATGATAAATATTCTAGATTAATAAGATATGTATCAGATTCTGAATATGGAAGCTTGGTTATGCCAAAATATTGATATAGTTTACTAAGCGTATCAACATCATTAACATCAATATCTACCCATAATCCAGTATTAGTATCATATACTTGATATGTATATTTATCATCAGATAATCTTACACTACCTTTTGAAAAATCAATAATTCCATCTTCAAAAAATACTTTTTCTGCACCTTGATGTGATACGACCCTACTTTCTAATATATTAATTACATTACAGCCATTATTAGTAAGGGGATTTAAAATATCACTATAAGTTACCCCATATGATGAATAATTACCTTCAGTATATTTAGTTTTACCATATTTAGCTGTATAAGAATAAAACATGGTACCATTTTCTTTATAAGCATCATAATTATAATTATATTTATCAGTCCAGCCTTGAGGATGGGTTTCTACTAAATAAACAGAAGCAGGATCACTATCTGGGTGCTTTTCTAAATATGTATCTAATACTCCAAATGTAGAATGATAGCCACTACTATATCCAGATATTACAATATTATTTTGATTAAGACCATTCTCAGTTATAAAAGAATCATATACATCAACAACATTATTATAATATGATTCTATTGACCTATTACTAGCATTAGGAATAATAACTATTGAATCAGTATTGCCACTTTCCACTAAATATTCAACAGCAGAGTCTGAGCCTGCATCTATATTACCACCACCATGCATATATAATGTCACTTGTGTATTTGCATCTATATTATTAGGATCTACTCCATCAGGATAATATATTCTATAACTTACACCATTAATTGTTTCTTCGGTTGTCATGCAATCATACCTCCTCTATACATTTGATGAAACATTACCATAAGCAGATAAATCAATAATTGTGCTTGATAAAGAACCCCATGCTGAACTATCTGCCCCAGCTAATCCTTCTAATTTCTTTAATTTCTTTTCTAATTCATTTAAAGTTGCGTTATAACTGCTTATAGAGTTATTAATACTAGCCTTTTCTTCACTACTTATTTGTGAAGAAAGACTATTACTTAAACTACTAATACTACTTTGTATACTACTTATACTTGCACTAATATCATCTATCTCAGCATCATCTAATTCATTATAATCTTCCATATAACTATCCATACTATTTATTGCAGACTCGATGGAAGATTTCATACTACTTGCTAATGCCTTTCTATTTTCCATCATTGTCTTATAACTTGTTAAAGAACTTTTAATAGAGTTATACGCTTCTCCTGTTAATTTAGTCCCAACTCCTGTATCATTTATAAAACTATCTAATACCGATATCATATTATCAGTATCAGTAATTTCTGATTCAAATACTTTACTAGCACTTGTTTTCATTGTACTTAGATCACTTCTAACAACTTTCATATTTCACCTCATATATTAAACTATTATATCATAAATTAATAACTATTAAGATATAAACTCTAATAGACTAATAAACATATCAATAAACTTAGGCTCTAACTTATATTTCTTTAACTTTCTAATTTCTATTCTCTTTTTCTTTACTGATAAGTCACTAAATATTATTTTATCTATTCTATCTTTTAAAATAGTTTCTATTTCCAAGTCTTCTAGTATTGAAGATATTTCATCATTAATAACTTGGGAAGTAGATATTTCTATATCACTACCCTTTACTTTAACCTCAACATTACTAGTAGTACTAATATCATTAATGCAAACTATTAAATCATTTTTATCTATATTATACTTAACTTCTTTCTTTTTACCATTAACTAATACTTCTACTATATCAGGCATTTTAATATTTCTAAACCTAAGATAATAATTTCTCTTAAACTCTAAATAATTACCTTCTTTTTTACTAATTTTTACTACATAATCATTTGGTGTATAATCATAGCTTATCGTAGTTATTAAATACTCTTTATTAGTTAAATATTTATATGATACACCATCATCTTCATACAAATCATACATACTGGAAACTCCTGAAAATATTTGTAATTCTAAATTAGTAGGAATATTAACTGTCTTGTCTAAAGATAGAGGTATTATAGAACCTTCTTTACAAAATACTGGATATTCATCATCACGATAAAAACTAATATAATACTTATTACCAATAAACTTTTTGCCAGTAATAAAGTCATACCAAGTACCATCAGGTACAAAAACTCTTTGGACTACTCTATTCATAACTTCATTTTTAAGTTTAGTAATAGGTGCTATTAAAATGTTAGAGCCAAAGAAATATTCATTACGATAGCCTGGTTCATCATATGCTCTTGGATAACTATAATATAGTGGTATAATTAATGGTTTTCCATATTTATGATAAGTATATGCTTCAGTATATATATATGGAATAAGACTATTTCTTAAATTAAGATAGTAATTAATAATATTTTGATCTAAACTATTCCACTTCCAAGGTTCTCTTTTATAATATTTACCACTAGCAGATGATAACATTAAAATTGGACTAAAAGTACCTAATTGAATATATCTTATATATAATTCTCGGTCTTCAATGCCTCCATAAAATCCCCCAATAGCATGTGCTATCCAAGATACACCAATATTAGCGGCAGATAAGTTATAAAATGGTATAGCATTTAAAACTTCCCAACTAACTTTAGTCTTACCAGTATATAAAATAGGATATCTATGAGGAGCAATACCAGCATTCCTTGTAAGAATAACATTACGTGTATCTTTATTTAACATATTATAGTGATAATTATCTAATAACCATAAACCAGTCTTATCATTATAATTATAATAATCTATATTAAATATACTGGGATTACTTTTCATTAAAGGATTAATAATAGTATCAAAATATACTTTTATCTTATCATTATTATATGGTACAAAAGATATTTTATCATTACTAATACCCTTTTTCTTATTACTTATAACTGGTGGTAATACACTAGATAAATATGGATATCTATCATTATCTTTTGTAATAGATATATTAGAATTAATAGTTAAACCATATCTAATATTATAATAATCAAAATATTGTCTTATATTATTTTCATTAAACTTCTTACTATCTAATCTATAATTATCTAATGCTCTATCTCCTAAAATAAAGACAGATAGCATTATATTACATCTAATAAAGTTCTTAATTACTTCATCTACTTGATATATATCATAATCTTCATCTTTATACCACCAATTACCTAAAGCATATCTAGGAATAAGTGAAGGATAACCTGTTAATAAGAAATAGTCTTGTAAACATAAGCCTAAATCTTTTCTATACATAAATACATATATGTCAGTTTCCTTATTTTCTCTTTCTACATAATTATTACCATCATATATTAAAGAATTAGAGTCATCTATTGATACAAAACCATCTGTTGAATATAACCCTTTATCTAACTTTAACTTATTATTAAAATCATCTAATGAGTAATTAATTCCTCCAAAGTTTCTTGCTTCAACATGACCGGGATACCATTCCTTATCTGTATCATTTAAGCTTATTTTTAAATTACTAGTTGCAATCATCTTACTAGGATTTATTGGCTTATCTATAACATAAGTAAGTGTAAAATATGAAGTCTTAATCTGTAATATAGTATCAGTAGAATCTTTATAAAAATTAACTTTAGAGAATTTTCTATTAACTACTAAACTAGTCTTATGATCTTCAAAAATGCCCTTCTTATTATATTCTAATCTAACTAATCTTTCAGATAATAAAGTAATTCTATAAGTATTTCCTTGAATAACATTATCACTATCTGCGTAAGCCAATATATCTTCCATAGTACCAACTCCTATTTACTATAATTTAGTATATCATAATTATTTATTTTTTAAAATAGATTGACAACTATTTTTATAGTATATTATAATTATGTAGATACTAAAGGAGAGAAATATGACAGAGACATTGGCTAGTACTCTAGCAGAATTATTTAAAGGTGGCGGTAAAGAAGTAGCAATATTTATTATTTCGCTATTACCTATTTTAGAACTAAGAGGAGGCTTAATTGCCGCTAGAATACTTGGAGTAAAGTTTATAAAAGCATTTATTATATGTTATATTGCTAATATAATACCAGTACCATTTATTTTATTATTTATCCATTGGATATTTAATAAAATGAGTAAATGGAAACCTACTAAAAAAATAGTAGATTGGCTTAGTAATAAAACATTAAAAAAGAAAGATCAAATTGATAAATATGGTTATTTTGGTCTATTCTTATTTGTAGGTATTCCCCTACCAGGAACAGGGGCTTGGACAGGAGCATTACTTGCAATATTACTTAATTTAAATAAAAAGAAAGCATTTATAGCAATTGCACTAGGTGTCCTAGCTGCAGGTGTTATTATGAGTTTACTATCTTATGGAATATTTTAAAACTCAAAAGGTATAAAACTTCTTGAGTTTATTTTTATATTATTACTTATTCTCTCTATGAAATAACAAAAGGTGATTCAGCAGTACCTATTCCTCCACTTATTGCTATCCCTTGTTTAAGTGAAACTACAGGGCGAATTCCATAACCGCTGTTGATCAGACCTCTATTGTACAAATTACCATTAGAAGTTAAAATAAACCCATAACCCCCGCTATTGTTATAACTCCAAAAGCTAAATGGAGTCATAGTCCAAAAATATTGACCTGTTTTCAAATAAATCGATGAATTATTAGTATAAGCTTTACTACCAGCATATGCACATTCATCAGCAGTTATTAGCCCAACAGGATATATTAAGGCCCCATTCCCATTACTTTCATCAACTGTATACTTATCATTAGTATATATGCATTTAAATGTTGGCATATAGTCCCGTTGTATTCTTTGAACACTATTAAAATATAATTCATGACTGTAGTTGCTATAATCTTTATTCCAACCGCTAGTGCTTATTCCTATGTCATAGCTTTGATCGGAGCAAAATGCAGTATCCTCTAGTTTCACTGTATAATCTGTCATATTTTCTTGATACCATGCATCAACCTTTTCCTTTATGGCTGTGTTATCAGTATTTTTTGAATTGTCAAGAACTTCCTTTAAAATATCTAAATGATTCTTCCCCCCACTTAATTCAAAGTAATAAAGCTTTGATGAGCTAGATGAATAATAAGCTATAGAATAAACATAGTCCACTTTCTCACAACTATCGCTTGAAGTAAAACAAGTATAATGATATTTACTAGCAATCGTTCTGTACTCGTTTGACCAATTATTCACATCAGATAATGAGTAAGTATCAGTTAGTGTATATATCCCGTTTGCATACGTTATATCGTTACCAAACACCAGTGTGCCGCTTAATGATTGCATACTTTGAGACTTATAAATATATTGTGTTCCATACATATATCCGACTTCAGTAGTTTCGCCAGAATAAAATCCTGATGTGCCTATCGATGTATCACTAAAAGTATTATCGCATGTCTTCACTAGATTGCCTTCAACCCTTTCTATACTAAATGACAAACTGTCACCAGTACCAGCTGAATATATAATTTTTATCACGTCCGATATTATTAGGCTTGATAATGTTATTGTTCCTTCTTCGAGTCCTGTAATTACTTTTAATTTAATACCATTTTTATAAAAGGCTACACTATCCCAAGTTTGATCACCTGAGAACACATAAGATAATGCATAATCGCCTGCTGTATCAACAGAATAAGTTATTGTGCTAAATCCAGATGAACTAGCATTAGTCCACGTTTTAGTAGTACTATCAAATGTGTATGGATAAGTAGTATCATTAGTTAAATTGATATAAGAACTTTCCTCTATTGGAATATAATTTTCATATACATCTTTTTGCACTCCATTATATATTAACTTAACTCCCCCTGTTTCTGTAGTTCTTATTATTCGCCAGCAAAAGTTAGCAAACAGTACATGATTATTATCTACTGCTCCACGATAATAATATACAGGTACACTATCTTCTGTATTAGTTGTCATATAGATACCATTAGTACTAGTTGCTTCAGATGTTTGACTAAAATCTATAGTAGTAGTTGTATCAGCATTACGTTTAATATAATTAAATAATGAACCATCTAATACTGTACCATCACTATCTTCTACATTTTTAACAGCAATACCAGAAGATGATAAATTACCAATATATTTCTTACCTAATACATCAGATGAAGTAGCACTACTTGATATCCATACTTTTAATGCAAAACTTCTTGAGGAACCAGGATTCAATATAACATCTCTTATTATTACATTACCATCACTAGATAAAATAGCGGGTGTTTGTTCATCAACTGATACTTTTATTAAATCATTAGATAAAGTACTGCTAGTTGATGCATCTATCTTTACATCAAACTTATATGCTAAAGTACCAGTATTAGTTATAGTAATAATATTAGAGCCTATATTCATACCATCACTATCTGACATAGGATAGGCATTATTAACTCCTACTGAATAATTACTATAACTAAGTGATAATGTTCCTGTACCATAACTTTGGGAAACTGAACTAATATTAGATGTAAATAATGCATAAGTATCTTTACCTATAGCAACTACTAATACCATAACTAATACTATTAATAGTAATATCTTATTCTTCATTAGTCCACCCCTTTCTTCTAAATATACTACAAAAAGAGTTTAATATTTTAAACTCTGTATTATTAAAACGAACATTTGTATTATTTACCCCCCCCCAAGTAAACTAGAAGTTAACAAATTGTTATTATTTTTATTCATATTTATTAACTCCTTTCTACTTAGGAAGAATAGTTATTTTTCTTACCTTAAATTAATTTTAACATAAGTTATATTTAAGTGCAAGTAAAAAAAGTATATCTCTATACTTTAATTATTTTCTAGATACGTATTTACCATCTTTAGTAGATACAATTATTTCTTCATCTTGTTCTATAAATAATGGAACTTTTACTAACATGCCTGTTTCAATAGTAGCATCTTTAGTAGCACCAGTAGTTGTATTCCCTTTAACAGCAGGTTCAGTAGCAATAATCTTATAATCAACTTTTTCAGGAAGTTCTATACCAATTAATTCATTTTCATAGAATGAAAGTAATACTTCTAACCCTTCTTTTAAGAACTTAACTTGATCCTCTATTTGACTCTTATTTACTTCAACTTGTTCATAAGTATCCATATTCATAAAACTATAAACATCACCAGTAGCATATAAAAATTGCATTTTACTCTTATCTACATGTGCAGCAGGAATCTTAATACCAGCATTAAATGTTTGTTCAAATATTGAACCAGTACGTAAATTTTTAAGTTTTGCTTTAACTATAGCAGCACCTTTACCTGGTTTAACATGTTGAAACTCTAATACTTGATAAATATTTCCTTCATAGCTAACAGTCATGCCTGTTTTAAAATCATTAACATTTATCATTTTATACCATCCTTATACTATTTTTTCTCTTTATGATTAGTAGTCTTACGACATTTATTACAGAATTTATTTAATTCTAAACGTTCTGTAGTATTCTTTTTATTTTTACTAACAGTGTAGTTTGGAGTTTTACATTCTTCACAAACTAAAGATACTAATACTCTATTTTCATTTTTCTTGGCCATAACTATCCCTCCTTACAAAAATATCATTGATATTATATCATACTATTTATAAATTTCAAAGTATTTATTAACAATTTTTGCAGATATTCTTTTAGTAGTAGGTGCTGTATAAGAAACATTTCCATATGAATTACTTATATCTGGGCTAACTACTACAATACTCATTTTAGGACTATCTGCTGGACTATATCCAACAAAGGATGTTGTTATAGTTTCTGTATCAACTACATTATCTCCATCCGTATCAATAAAGCTTTGACTAGTACCAGTCTTACCTCCTGAATTAGTATAATAACCCATATACCCATATCCTAGTCCATCAACTACTGTTCTATTAAAAGCATATTTTACTCTATCAATATATTTACTTTCAACATCAACTTTTCCTAATTCTGTTACCTCTGCTTTATATATAAGTTCTCCAAACATATCTTCATCATTAGTAGATTGACTATATACTTCTTTTAGTAAATAAGGTTTTAACCTTGTTCCTCCATTAGCTAAAGTATTAATATATTGTGATAATTGAATAGGAGTATATGTATCATACTGACCTATAGCAAAGTCTAATAAATGTCCTGGTAATGTTGACTTACCTGTATATCCTAAACTCTCTACTGGTAAATCTATGCCTGTTTTTACTCCCAAGCCAAACGATGCATACATTTCCCGATACTTGGTAAAAGCATCAGTATCTATCTTTAAAGCTTCATTATACTTATAAGTACCATTACCTATCTTAATAGCAATTAAATATTGATAATAATTAGAAGACATTCTTAAAGCATCTACATCATCAATTAATCCTAACTTCTTCCATGAACACTTCTCAGGAGTATCTTTTATCTTAATACAATCATCTTGTACAGTATCCCCTATATTAATAGCGCCATACTTATATCCTACTAACATTGAAGCACCTTTAACAATTGAGCCAGGTGTCACAGGAAGGGTTACTATACCGGGAGTATAATCTACTATATATCTACTACCATCTTCTCTTTCTCTAACTTGTTTACCACTCATAGCCAATATTTCACCAGTATTAGGATCAGATACTACAGCAAAAGATCTATTATAATACTCTGTATTTAATTCATCTTTAGCATTCATAACTTCACTAGTTAATACTTCTTCTAAATACTTTTGTAAATTAATATCAATAGTTAAAACTATATCATTACCTCTTTTTCCTTCACTAACTAATTCATAGGTATTATCAGATAATACTTTATATACAGCCTTAGTACCCTTTAAATAGTTCTCATACTGATACTCTAAATAACTAATACCTACTCTATCCGCTAAAGAATAACCATTATCTAAATAATACTCTGCTAACTCACTAGGAATACCTTGTGTATCTGATGAAACACTACCTAAAATACTCTTAAATGTATCTCCATATAAATATACTCTCTCCCAATCTAACTTAGTATTAAACCCATGAAGAGTATCAATATTCTCTGATATAACAGCATACTCTTTCTCTGTAATATCCTTACTTTTAATAACCTTTTCAGCATAACTATATCCTTTATTCATAAGATAATATATATAAGCTGCTTCCTTATCAATATCCTGAAACTTGCTAAGTTCCTCCTCAGTAATTCTTTCAAATATTAAATCTTCTATGTCATCATCACTTAATTTTCTCTCTTTATTAAGTTGCCACTCTTCATCCGTAATCTTCTTCTTAGCATCTTCTTTATTCTGAATATACCAAAAATTCTTTAAACGATAATCTGTTAAACTAGAATAATCTACCTCTATTAAATCAGCTACCTTATAAGCAAGTTCCACCTCTTTCTTAGTAGTAACACCACTCTCTTTCTTATAATAAATAGTCTTAACAGCAGCATTATCTACTAATAAATTATAATTACGATCATATATCCTACCACGAGGTGCTGAAGTACTCTCTACTGTCTTTTCTACTGCCCTAGCTAAACTAGCTACATATTCATCTCTTGATAATATCTGTAAACAAAATAAACGTACTCCAATAATACCAAAACATAAAAACATTATTCCTATTATAAATATATATCTCTTTAAAATAATATTATCTAACTTCTTAGGACTATCATGCTTAACCTTATTTAAACCCTGTGACTTATCATTAACCTTTACAACCTTTTTCTTACTTATCTTATTTATAGGTCTATTTCTCTTAAACATCACATCACCCAATTTCACTAAACTTTAATTTTATTAATTCTATCCAAAGAAACTTTAACAGAATGATAATCAGCACTAATAGTTGCTAACATCTCAAAATTAGTGAGCATCTTTGCATAATATGAATAAATAAGTAATAATCCACCTATCTCCATATTACCAATACTAACTAAATAAATAGCATATATAATTATAATATACCTAAATAACTCTACTAATCCTAAAACAAAGCATATCATACCATAAGCAAATACATTATATTTAGCATTATCATATAAATATACATTAGTACTATCTATTAACCCATTATCTCTCTTAGCACTTATTCTATTAGTAATTATCTCAAATAATCCATGAATATTAATAGTCTTCTTATCTAAAGACTCTTTTCTCTTCTTATTATATAGCTGTAATTTATCCCCAAACATAAATATAATATATATAATTATAACACTAACTACTAAAGTAGCCCAAAAAATATATATATTTAAATTAAAAAAATATATATAAATAACTAAAAACTCTAACACTTGAATAATTCTAGTAATTCCATTACATATAAAAGTAGCTACTATATCAATATCATTATTAATTATATTAGTATATTCTCCTAAAGAAATGTTTTTATCCTTAACACTAGTAATATTATTCATAAAATTAATAGTTATCTTATTATATAAACCATACCATCCCAACTGATTAAAATAATACCATAAATAATATAATAAAGACAGTATTAAAGTAAGTATTACCATAATTACTGCCTTTCTATATAAAGCATTACTAATATACGTAATTGATTTACTCCAAAAAATAGGTACTACTAACAAAGTCCCCTGCAAAAAAATTGATGTTATAACTTTAACTACCAATGCATTCTTTGACCTTCCCAGCACACCATTAAATTTCATATTATCTCCTTATAATACTACTATATCTCCTGTATTTAAATCAATATTAGTTGCATCATCTTTATTAATATGGAACTCTAATTTAAAACTATCATCCATCTTAATATGAACATTATCAAGTATTATATCTTTATACTTAACTTTTACTATATCATCATTATTATAACCAATATTATCTAGTTTATTACAATGAATATGTCTATTAGCAATAATACAACAATTATCCTTATATATACTACCAACTGGTCCTATTATTTTAATTGACTCACTATTCTCTAAATCACCTGAATTTCTTACTGGTGGATTTAACTTAAATAACTCTTTATCACTATCCAATAACTCAACCTGAGTATATTTCCTAACAGGTCCAATAATTCTAACATAATCTTTTCTATAACCATTAGCCTCCAAAGAAACAGTCTCATTACAAGCAAACTGTCCCGGTTGAACCAAATAATTCTTAACTGTTAGTTCATATCCTTTCCCAAATAATATCTCTAAATCTTCCTTTGTCAAATGAACATGGTGATTAGATACACCAACTAATATATCCATATTTCTTACCTCTTTTCTATATCTATTATATCAAAAGAATAATAATTTTTAAATAATATTATACATCTTTACATATATATTACTGAAAGGACTGATTAAATGAATGGAAATTACTATCCTAATCCAACATTCCCAGGTACAAGTTTAAACAATAACACCATACCTAACCAGCAAAGTGTACCTAGTTATGAGCAAAATATTACTAACCTAAATGATGAACAATCATATATTGAAAATATATTAAGACTTAATAAAGGGAAAAAAGCAAAGTTTCACATTACTGTTCCTGGTAGTGAAAAATGGCAAGATCGTGTCTTTGATGGAATTATTGAACAATCAGGAAAAGATCACATCATTGTATCTAATCCCACAACTGGTGAATGGTACTTAATATTAATGATATACTTAGACTTTGTGACATTTGAAGAACCTGTAAAATACCTTAATTTCTAACACTCTTGTTGATTTATTAATTATTGAAATAATATCTAGTATTTGTTATAATATACTAGGAAGTGATAAATAATGGATATATTATTAATAATATTAGGAGTATTAATCATGCTAGGAGGTATTACATACATAATATATATTTATGCAAGTAATAAGTATCAAGATATAACATTACGTATTGAGGAAGTAGAAGAATTAATTGATGAAACAATTAAGTCAAAATGTAATACTATTAATCAAATAATATCGCAAATTCATAAAATAGATGAAGATATAAAAGGTAATATCTTTAACGAAATAATAAAATTACGTTCAAGAAAAATATCAAACTATGAACTAGATAAAAAAATAAAAGATGCCTATTCTGAATTACTATCAATTAAAGATAATAATGATAAATTAAAAGATGATAAAGATATTAAAAAAGATATTAAAGAATTAAAAGAATGTGATAATAAGTTATCTACTCTACATAAATATCATGATACAAATGTTGAAATATATAATAATATGTTAGTAAAGTTTCCTACTAATATTATAGCTAATATAAATAAATATAAACCTAAAGACTTATATGAAAAAGAAGAAACCAACGAATAGTTTCTTCTTTTATTTTCTACTATGATTCCATATAATATCTGTCTTTATTACAAATATCAAAGTAAGAATAAATAATATTATATATAATACAATACCATATATATTAGTACCCAATAAAGTATTACCAATAGCATATATAATAGAAGCTATTGCAAACAATATATCTATTATATAAATAATTAAGACAGTTATACCTTGCCCTAAATTAAGTTTTAGCAATTGATGATGAAAGTGATTTTTATCAGGAGCACTTATTGGTTTATGATTAACAATTCTTCTGATAATAGCAAATAAAGTATCAAGAATAGGGATAGCTAATATCAAGCAAGGAACTACCAGCGAAGTAAGCGTCACGTTTTTAAACCCTAGTAAAGCAATAACCGAGATAATATATCCTAAAAACATACTACCAGAATCTCCCATAAATATTTTAGCGGGATAAAAATTATGGAATAGAAATCCTAGCGTACAACCTAACATAATTAATGCTAAAGATAAATCTAGACCAACTGTATGATTAAGAAGTAAAGCAATAATACCTATTGTTAAGAAATATATTGAAGCAATACCTCCTGCTAAACCATCTAAGCCATCTATTAAATTAATACAATTAATAATGCCGACAATAAATATCATTGTAATAACTGGTGCAAAAATACCAAAATCTAAATATATACCAAATGCTGAAACATCTTGTAAAATAATTTTCCCATAAAAAGGAATAACTGCCGCTCCTGCTAACTGTCCTAACAGCTTATATTTAGCGGGTACTGGTCTTATATCATCAATGATACCTGTGATAACAATGATAATACTACCAATTAATATTGCATTCATTTGAATTGATTGATGACCAAATAACATATATCCAAATAAGAATCCTCCATATATGCCTAACCCGCCTAATCTAGCAATTGGTTCTTTATGAACCTTTCTCTCATTAGGTATATCCATCGCTCCAATAAATTCTGCTATCTTCTTAACAATAGGTATAAATAATACTGAAAATAAAAATGGTACAATAATCATCATTATCTCTTTACTTAATTTCATAAACAAAACACCTCTAACCACACTAATTTTACTACAATACCTAATATAAATCTAGTATCTTACTTAAGATTATTACTTTTTTCAGAAGAAGAATATGCTTTATTAATTAACTTAGCAATTCCTTTAGGCCAAAACTTAGCAAACATTATCGCATCTTCTTTAGTTCTAATACCATTATTAATAATATCTGTAGTTGTTGAACTATCACTAATTCTATGTCCCATTAACTTCTTTGGAATATAAATAAACCTTCCCTTATATTTAGACAATATTTCCCAACCATACCAATCACAATCACTTTTAAAATCACAAGTAAATACTTCTTTAGGACAACTCTTACTAATAAAACTAACTGCTGGACAGCATATACTATTACCAAATCTTAATACTAATCTCTTAATAAATTTATATTTACTAATAGTTTTAAATCTTAAAGGAACAAGTAATACTCTCTTTATAAATAAATTCTTATTACTATATTCTTTCTCTTCTCCTCTAACCTCATAATAATCAGTAAATATTATTAATGAATCATTATATTTTTCATAATATTTAACTATATTAGCAGCATATTCTTTATCATAAATATCATCCTGATGAGCAATAGTAATTAATTTAGACTTAATGCAAGTTCTAGCAAAATCAAAGTCTCCCCCTATAGTAGTATGTTTTCCAACAATAACTTCTAATTTATATTTCTTTGCTATATCTCTAATATATTTATTATCTGTTGTAGTAGCAATCACTACCCTACTCTTATAACTTTGATTTAATACTGATTTAATGCATTCTTCTAAATACTCACTTTCTTTATAAGCAAGTACTACAAATGTATGAATACTCTTTTTCACTATTTACCACCTTTACAATATATCCTAGCAAACAATTTAACTAAATTAAATCTATGAATTAACATAAAAATTATTATTATTAAACGATATTTAATAGGTTCACCATCTAAATTAAATATTGATAAATACTTATTTTTCTTATAATTAGGTATATTATTATTAAGCCAACCAAATAGCTTTCTATATTCACATACAAACATATCTTCACTAGCATTCTTTCCAGAATACAATAAATACCAAATAATATAACGTATTATATAATACTGATTCATTTCTGAATTATAACTCTTATTAACATTTATTAAATCAATTATTTTAACATCTTTATTAAATCCCTTATGAACAGTATTGGATAAAGAACTAGCATTATAAAAATAATTATATCCTACATCATCTATTATCTTAATTTTATTAGTTTTATTATATAACATAATATTAAAATAAACATCTTCACTACTATTAGTATCTAAAAATTCAATATTATTCTTTATCAAAAAACTTTTTTTAATAATTCTACATACTGGCCCAGTAACCATATACTTAGAAAATTCCCCTTGTTTTAATTTCAAAGTATACTTAACTTTATCATCAATAACTCTTTTATAGCCACCAATAACTACATCAAAATCATCATTACTAATACCATTATAATAGTTATATAGATAGTCATGATCTATATAATCATCACTATCTATAAACATAATATATTTGCCCTTAGATACATTAATCCCTTTATTTCTAGTTAAAGCTGGGCCTTCATTTACCTTATCAATAACCTTAACTTTCTTACTAATCTTCTCATAACTCTTTAAAACATCTAAAGACCTATCTGTTGAACCATCATTAATAAGAATTAATTCAAAATCCTCAAACGTCTGAGATAATATACTATCTATACATCTTTTTAAATACTTTTCAGTATTATAAACAGGAACTATAACTGAAATCTTAACCATTACTCTTCCTCCTAAGATAATTAACAAAATAAATAATATACATAACAAATAGTCCTAACATTGTTATACCATAAGATAAACAGGCACCTAAAATACTATATTTAATAACCAAATACTTAGATATAAACATGATAAATATACTCATAACAACATAGAATACTATCTGTATAAAACTCTTTCTCATTGCAACTAATATTGATGATATAATAAATGACATTCCAAAAAAAGTAGCACCAAATATAATTATTAATAATGAAATTAAATATCCATCAAGATTAACACCATATATCATCTGTAATACCGGTATGCCTAACAATGTTGCCCCAATAATACAAATAATACCAACAACAAAAATACCAATAATAATCCTTATACTTAATTTAAGTAATCCTTTATAATCTTTATCATCAATATATTTAGAAAATGTAGTTAAATACGGTTGAATAGCAAACTGACTACATAAAACTAAAAAAGAAGCCGGCATAGAAATTATTCCATATATAGTCTGTGACTGATTATCTAAAAAACTATCAATAGCATATTTAGGAGCATTTAAAATATATTGCGTCAAAAAATTAAAACCACATATAAAAATACCTAACTTAAGTAAACGTAAGTTATTAATTCTCTTATATTTATGACTACTATAATATTCTTTATAATTCTTTCTATCATAAAAAACAAAAACAACTAAACTAACTATAAGTAAAGAAATAATAGCCCAAACAACATCCTTAGTAAAATAATCAACAATAAAGAATATAAAAATGCATAACAAACTCTTTATAGTAAGTGAAATACCAACTTTATATAAAGAGTTATTTCTTTGAATAATACCATAAAAAACATCAACATAAGATTCTATTAAACGATATATAATAAAAAGAATAATAATTATATTTTTAAAAGAAGTATAATCTTTAATAAATAAATAACCAATAATACAAAAAAGCATAATTAAACAAGTAGTTAATCGATTATACATAAAATCACTATCTAAAAATTCTTTATCATTATTAGTAACCTGAAATGTCCTACCAGCATAATTAGATATAACCTGAAATAAACAAGCAAGAGAAAAAGCAAAAGTAAATATTCCTGCTATATCAGTACCATTAATTCTAGTAACAATTATCATAAAAATTAATGATGTAAAAGCATTTATAGTCGTACCAATCATATTCCATATAAAGTTTTTCTTAGTATTATCCATATTAATTCCTCTTATCAATCTTATTCTTTAAAATTGACATTTGTTGAGTTAACTCCATAATCTTTTCATTTTGTTCACTAACCTTCGCACTAGCTCTAAAATTCATAAACAGCAAAAATAATATACAAAAAGCAAACATTAAAGTAGGAGGATAACTAACTCCAAACCACTTAGCAATAACATCAATTGATTTAGGAAATATTGCTAAAATTAAGGCAATAAGCGCTCCAATAACCCACCAAAAACTCTCTTTAATTGATAATTTACCTTTTCTTACAATATGAATTACATAAAAAAGTAAAAATAAAGCCGCAATTATAAAATAAATATTTTTCATTTTCTTCCTCCTATATTTTTTATAACAATTAATACTATTGTATAAAACATTGAAATCATATATTTAATAGGTTTAATAATTCCCCCATGCATACTCTCTCCTGCCTCACGAAGGCGCATTGAAACAGGTACCTCTTTAATTTTATAACCTTTATATAACATATCAATAACTAAGTTAGCATCTGGATATTCCGGATACTCTCCCTTTTTAGCATATAGCTTAATAACCTTCTTATTTAAACATTGAAACCCTGATAATGGATCAGCTACTTTCTTATGACAAAATAATTTAATTAAACCTTCAAATATCTTTGTACCGATTCTTCTAAATAATGGACAAGGATATCCTGTATCCACTAAATATCTAGAACCAATAATTATATCACTTTCACCCTTCTTAGCTTCTTCTAATAGCTTTAAAGCCTCTTTAGCAATATGCTGACCATCAGCATCCATTGTAATAACATAATCATAATCATTCTGATAAGCATACTTAATTCCTGTTTGCACTGCCATAGCATATCCAACATTATAAACCATATCAATACAATTAACTTTCATCTTACTTACTATACTAGAAGTATTATCACTAGAGCCATCATTAACAACTATAATATCCGCAAATTCAGCATCCCTTTTTATCTCTTTTAAAACCTTCTCTATATTTTCTCCCTCATTATACGCTGGTATAACAAACAAAACTTCTTTTTTCTTCATACTAATTTACTCCTTATTACAAGACTAATTATATCATTACAAACTAATCTAAGTCAATAAAACCAAAAAAATAAGCCCTACATAATAGAACTTATTTAGTTTTTTTAAACTTTAATTGAAATAAATATAAAAGTAAGAATATTGTTCCTAAAATAACAGTAACAAAAGCAGGTATAGCATATCTATCAATTACCGCTCCTGTAACAGTATGAAGTAAAACATGTAAAATACTAAATCCCAAAAGAATAATAATAAAGTTTAGATTTTTCTTTTGACTCGCTTTTATATTCTTCTTACATCTTAATACTATTGCTACTATCAAGTTTAATGGAAGTAATACGAATAATAATTTAAATAATCCTAAAAATACTTTTCCTAAAATTAACATTGCATAATTAATTAATTTAAAAGTATAGTTTGTTTGCTTATAGCATTCAACTCTTTCTTCCATCTCAGGTAGCATATAAAAAGTATTACTTGAACCATAATAATATGGCTTAAATGCTATCGTACTAATTTCATTAGAAAATGACAAGTCAATCTTTTTTGTACTACTGTATCCTACACCATCACTAGTAGAAGTAGCATATATATCAATTATTGATAAATAATTAGATATATAAGCATCAATAATCGTTAAAGGTTCTTTAAAGAAATATTTAGCAATATACATAATAGCATCCCCAGTTGATAAATTACCTTCAATATAGTCAGACTCTGTTATGTTATTATTATCATAGATATTTATAATAACATAATCTTTATTATTATCAATTAACCTTAATACTTCTTTCTTCTCTTGATCAGATAGTTTAATCTCGTTAATATAATCAATACTTCTTATTTCCTCACTAGAATTTGTTTTAACAAATCCCAAACCATTTATTAAAGTATACCCAAAAGATACTGTAGGATTCCTATCAGAGTTTGGATTATTACCCATCTTTATAAGTATAAAGTTCCATAGCTTAATACTTACAAATACAGTTAATAAACACAGCAATATTGAAGATGTTCTACACAAAAATACTTTAAATCCACTCTTTTTAAATAGTGAAATAACATAACTAACTAATAATGGGAAAAATCCACATGAAATATAAGGCTGTTTTAAGAACCAAGAAAAAACTGTTAAAAATGCAAACCAAAGACTTATTAGAGCAAACTTCTTCTTATCCTTCAATGGTTCAATATCAGACCATATAACAGCATAATAACATGATATAACTGATAATGTAATAGCTACAAATTCTGTTAAAAGTGAATGATAAAAGCCAAAAATTATCGGATTAAAAATTATCACAGCAAAAGTTAATATCATCAATAATTTCTTCTTTTTAGCATCTATATCCCAATTATTAAAGAAATAGTTTAATATCTTATACACAAAAAATAACATTACCAAATAATACATAAAAGTATTCATTATTAAACCTTGACTAGTCTTACTAAATAGTATATTCCCCAAATAAATAATAAGGGGAAAAATAGGCCCTCGAACAACATCCCATGTATTAGCAGAAGCAACTCCCTCAAGAATATTAACATAAGTCATATAATGTGCACTATCCCATAAAATTGTAACAGAATACTCAAAATAATAAATTATTAAAAGTAAAAATAATATATAGCACCAATTCTTTTTCTTCATAATTACCTCTCATTTGTAAATCTATAAATCTTTTCAACAAATAATTTTATTTTAACTCTAAATCTTTTAGGAACCATTCTACATATTTTATATATTATGCCTTTAGAACAGTTCTTCGCAGTTGTTTTAAATTTCTTATCTAATACCAATTCATATAATTCTTTTCCTTCATTTTCTAACTCATAATTTGATTTTTCAATATGTGATGAAAAAAACTTTATATACTTATCAATAGTATTATCATAATCAAATAATTTTGCAGTTTCTTCACCATTATTTTTCATACTTTGATATTTTTTATCATCATTAATAAGTTCTTCTAAAGCGTTTAAATAAGAATATGCATTATTTACATCGTTTATCAAATAAACATTTTTACCATCTTTAGCATATTCATTTACTCCACCGGAATTAGCTAAGATAGCTACATTGCCCGCTGCCATAGCTTCCAGTGCCATTAATCCAAATCCTTCTGTTAAAGATGCGTCAATAAATACATCAGAGTTTTGTAAAATACTAGCAATTTGTCGACGATTAAGAGGCCCACAATACTTATTAATCTTCACTGTTTTATTATTATTAAATGGGAAAACCATCTTTTCGTTTAAATATATAACATTAACTTCTAGATTCTTAAATTTATTTGTAATCAATTTAATTAAATCTATTAAAATAAAATCACCCTTTAATACATTATTTCTAATAGAAATAGTAATTCTTTTAACTTTAGTAGATTTATTATTACAATGTAATAAATCATAATTTATTCCATTAGCAATAACTTCAGAATCAACATTAAAAGTATCTTTATATCTATCTTGAAGATATGAAGAAATAGTCAAAACTTTATCTGATAACTTATAACTTAATTCTGCTATTCCATAGTCCATTCCGTCTTCAAAATATGGTTCATATCCTTGTGCAAAATATATAAGTGGAACATTAAACTCTTCCGAAATATTTTTACAAAAGAAAGTAGAATAATATAATGTTGAAATAATATATTTAAATTTATATTTATCCACATCATCACTTTGAATTGGCTTAAATAATAATATTTCATCATATCCATTAGAAAAATTATATAATATATTACAATTAACATGATTAATTACTAAATAATTTATCATATCAACTGTCATGTGTACTCCACCAGCGTTTTGTGTAAACCCAATTAAATATATTAAAAATTCAAAATTAATCTTTCTATCTTCTTTAGTTAAATTATCTAAAATATATTTAATTGGATCATTAGCTTTATATTCTTCCATTAATGAATAATATTGACTTCCCCATCTTTCAAAAAACAAATCTCTATTTTTCTTTAATCTTTCTTGCTTTTCTTTGAAAGTACCAAATGATACTTCAGACTTATGAAATACATAAGTATCAATCGCTACCTTAGCCTCAAAGCCCTTTTCCATAGCCTTAAATTGATAATCAGTTTCTTCACCATATCCTGTCCCATAAGCCTCATCTAATAAGCCAACTTCTTCTATACACTTTCTAGTAATCATCAAGCAATTCCCTACAACTGTACAAGCTGGAAAGCTTTGCCCTAAGAACTTTTTTTCTAATAATTTATCCATCTGCATAAAACTAAAGCCATCAAACATATCCAAAGTTAAGTTAGCAGCATTACTAGAAATAGGACATATAAGCCCAATATTCTTATTCTTTTCTATATGATTAATCAATTTCCCAATCGTATTATTAGCTATAATACAATCAGTATTTAATAATAAAACATAATCCGCTGTAGACTTTTTTAATCCTTTATTAGTAGTTTTAACAAAACCTAGATTTTTTTCATTTTGAATAATCTCAATTTTAGAATATTTATCTTTTAAATTATTCAAACAATTTTTCGTTAACTCATCATCACAATCATTTATTAAATAAACTTTATTAAGTAATTTTAAATCAGTATTTTTAAAAACT
>CAZTTM010000004.1:0-24541 GCA_964616035.1 uncultured Muribaculaceae bacterium | reverse complement strand
TCTTATAGTGATGTTAAGATAAATATTAATGGCAAGAATTATAGTAGTTTTTCATTAAAATCTAATAGTAATGTTCCAAGTGGTTGTGCTTATGTAGTAGAGGATATTAGTTATACTTGTAAAGATTATAATTGTAAGAATAAAGATTTAAAGGTATTAGTAAATAATTTATATTATAGTGATGAAGTTAATTTAAAGATATGTAATATATATAATCAAAAGAATGTTAATTCTTTACTTGGTATTGATAAAGAAAATATTAATTATGGTTCTATATATATTAATGATAGTGATTATAATAAATTATTTGATAAGGATAGTTATCAAGCATCTATTTATGTAGATAAAGCAGATAATGTTGATAGTGTTAGTACTAAGTTAGATGAAATGGGATATAAAACATTACAAATTAGAAAGACTTATAATAATAGTACTTCAGAAATGATTAAGGCTTTTAAAATATTAAAATTAGTAGTAATAGCAATTATGATTGTGACACTTTTCTTTATATCATATTTTGTTATTAAACTTATATTAAAGTCTAGAAATACTTATTTTTCTACTTTAAGAATATTAGGAGGCAATTCTAGAAATATAAAAAGAATTACTGATGTGGAGTTATTATTTGATGCCACACTTGCTTATATATGTTATATAGTTATAAGTTTATTAGTTAAGTATAATATTATTTATATAAAAGTAATTAGTAATGTTATGGAATATTTAAAGATGAGAGATTATATTCTTATGTATATAATACTTATGGTGATGTCTTATTTAATATCTACAAGGTTTTCTAGTAAGTTATTTAAAAAGAGTGCTATGAAAAGTTATAGGGAGGAAGTATAATGATTAGAATATTAGGACTTAATAAATATTATAATAAGGGAAGACGTAATCAGATACATGTTATTAATAATACTAATTTAGAACTTCCTGATACTGGATTAGTTGCTTTATTAGGACCTTCTGGTTGTGGAAAAACTACTTTATTAAATGCTATTGGTGGTCTTGATAAAGTTAATAAAGGTTCTATATATATAAATGATAAAAAGATTACTAGTAAATTAAGTTATAAAGTAGATAAGATTAGAAACTTAAATATTGGATATATATTTCAAGACTATAAACTTATTGATGATATGAGTGTTTATGATAATGTTGCTATGGTTCTTAAAATGATAGGTATTAAAGATAAAAAAGAAATAACATTACGTGTTGAATATATATTAGAAAGAGTTGGTATGTATCGTTATCGTTATCGTCCTTGTGGAATGTTATCTGGTGGTGAGAGACAAAGAGTTGGTATTGCTAGAGCTTTAGTTAAAAATCCAGATATTATTCTAGCGGATGAACCTACTGGAAACTTAGATAGTAAAAATACTATTGAGATTATGAATATTATTAAGGCTATATCTAAAGATAAACTTGTAATATTAGTGACTCATGAAGTAGATATAGCTAAGTTTTATGCTAGTAGAATATTAGAGATAACTGATGGTACAATAGTTAAAGATTATATTAATAAACATGATGATAAGATAGATTATAGAATAGATAATACTTTATATTTAAAAGATTTTAAATATAGTTATAAGAATAATGATAATAATATTAATATAGAGTATTATAATGATGATAAAAAGAAATTAAACTTAGTTATTGCTGTTAAAAATGGTAATATATATATAAAAAGTAATGATGCTAGTAGAATTGAGGTGGTTGATAGTAGTTCATCTATTGAAATGATTAATGAACATTATAAGAAACTAGATAAAAGTATTTATGAGAAATATTCTTTTGATTTTGATAAGATTATTAATAAAGATATAAAGCTTAAGTATAGTTCTATATTTAATTTAGGTAGTATTATTAAACATGGCTTTAAGAAAGTATTTGGGTATAGTTTTATTAAGAAATTATTATTAGGTGGTTTCTTTCTAGCAGCATTATTTATGACATGGTCTATTAGTAATATATTTGGATTATTAACAATTGAAGATAGTGAATTTATAGTTAGTAATAAGAATTATCTAAAGATAGAAAGAAATAATGTTAAAGTTGAAGATTTCCTAAAATATGAAAGTATTGATAATATAGTATATATGCTACCAGGGAATAGTAAGGTAGCAATGAAAGTTAGTAATCAAGAATATTATCAAACTAAAAGTAGTGATATATCACTTAGTGGTTCTCTTGCTAGTAATGAAATGATTAGTAAAGATGATATTATATATGGTAGATTTCCAGAAAGTAGTAATGAAATAGTTATTGATAAAATGGTTTATGATAATGCTGATGGATTAGAAATGTTAGGTCTTTATGATGTTAGTAGAATGGTAGGTAGTATTCTTATTACTAATAAAGAATATACGATAGTTGGTGTAGTAGATATGGGTAGTCCGTCTATTTATGCTAGTAGAGATGAATTATATAATATAATTATTAATGGTGCTAGTGATTATGAAACTTATATTGAAGATTATTATGAAACAGATTCTACATCTTCTTTATATAATTATGATAGTTATAGTGATAAAGTAGTTATAACTAAAGGTAGAGCACCTAGCAGTGACTATGAAGTTATTATTAATGAAAGTTATCAAGAAGAATATAAATTAAATAAAGAGATTGATAGAAAGGTTAATGGTAATAAATTAATAGTAGTAGGATATTATAAGTCTGAAGATGATATAAATTGTTATTTGGTTAGTAGTAATACTAAGAAATATGATTTAATAGAAAATAAGAGTGGTATAGTTATATATACTAAAGATAAAGAGAAAGTAATTAATGAACTTAAAGATATTGGAGTAAATGCTATAGATATATATGAAAGTGATAAGAATAGTTATTTAGATAGTGTAAGAAGTAATATAAATTCTGACTTAATAGTAGCGGGTATAATGTTAGGTATATCTTTAATAGAAATAGTATTAATGACTAGATCTTCATTCTTATCAAGAATTAAGGAAGTAGGTATATATAGAGCTATAGGTGTAAAAAAACTAGATATATATAAGATGTTTATATCTGAATCATTTGCTATTAGTACTTTAGCATCTCTTCCTGGAGTATTATTTATGAGTTATTGCATCTATGTACTTAGTGATATTAGTTATATGAGTAAGAACTATGTTATGAATATATATGTTATGATATTATGTATAATACTTATGTATATATTTAATATAATTGTAGGTTTAATACCAGTATTTAATACTATTAGAAAGAGTCCTGCTAGAATACTTAGTAGTAAAGAAGTAGATTAATTTATTATAAATGTAGAAATATATAAAACCCTAATTGAGTTCTATACTTAATTGGGGATTTTATTTTTAAGTAAAACAATATGGATGCGTTGAAGAAAAACGGTAAATTTTTTTTCTAATATTCGACAATAATTTTATTATTATTAACTTATAATATTTATGAAAGGGTGATATTATAAAGAAGATAATAGAATTAATAAAGAAGATATTAAATAAATATAATTATTGTTTTTTTATAGGAAGTACTGATAAATTACCAGAGCCTTTTTCTAAAGAAGAAGAAATATATTGGGTTAATAAGAAAGAAAATGGTGATAAAGAGGCTAGTGATAAATTAATTGAACATAATTTAAGATTGGTAGTATTCTTAGCTAAGAAGTATGATAATACTAATGTAGATTTAGAAGATTTGGTTTCTATAGGGACAATTGGTTTAATTAAAGCAGTTAGTACTTATAAGTTAGATAAGAATATTAAACTTGCTACTTATGCATCAAGGTGTATTGATAATGAAATACTTATGCATTTAAGAAAAACTAAGAAAAGAAAAGGGGAAGTTAGTTTTGAAGATAGTCTTAGCTTTGATGCTGAAGGAAATGAACTTCATTTAGAGGATGTATTGGGTACTTCACCAGATATTGTTACTAAGGGGTTAGAGAATGCTCTTGATAAGAAAATTATGATTGATGAAATTAATAAACTTAATGATAGAGATAGGGAAATTATTGAGTTGAGATATGGTTTAAATAATAAAAAAGAGTTAACACAGAAAGAAGTAGCAGATAAGTTAGGTATTAGTCAATCATATATATCAAGAATTGAGAAGAAGGTAATAGCGAGATTAAAGAGTATAATTAGGGTATGAAAATAGTTAATTATGCTTTACTTTGCTGTAAAAAGTGATATACTGAGATTAAGATAAGGTGGTTAGTTATATGATAGATACAGATTTAGTAGAAACTAAAACGATTGATTTAAGATATGTTAATTTGATTTTAAGTAATTGCCCTAATTATGATAAAATAGTTAATTATGAATATGAATATGGTGATACATTATCATCTAAGTTAATAGATTGGTATCGTGAGTTAATATTTTCTTGTGATGGAGGGAATAATAATCAGTTAAAAATTATATATGAGATAGATCATTGTTTATCTTTATATGTTGATGATAATCAATATAAAAGAGGTCTTAGTAAGATTCTTTCTAAAGATGAAGTTGATTTAAATAATAGTACTTTAATTCAAAATGCTATTAAGAAGATAATTGAGTTTACTAATCAGTATGAAAGAGATGAAATATTAGAGCTAGTAAATAATAAATGGTTATAATATTTTATAGTTAATGAGCAAAATATTCTTGCTCTTTTTATTTACATTATATTTATATTATTTTTAGGGCTTAGATTAATTGACTGATGATATATATTTTGATAAAATTATGGTAGTATGTATAGGAAAGAGGTATTAGTAATGAATGGTTTAAATAAACAGGATGTTGAATATCGTATATCTAATGGATTAGTTAATAATAAGAATGTTAAACATTCTAGAAGTATTAAGACTATTGTATTATCTAATACGATTACTTTATTTAATATAATTAATATAGTATTAT
Organism: uncultured Muribaculaceae bacterium; assembly: GCA_964616035.1. GTDB lineage: Bacteria > Bacillota_I > Bacilli_A > RF39 > UBA660 > UBA6414. Next base: position 19,649 of record CAZTTM010000004.1, on the reverse strand, counting down.
TTGTTTTAGTATTAACTACAGGGCAGTTTGCTAATGCAACTTTTTTAGTGGTTATAATTATTAATACTTTAATTTCAATATATCAGGAAATAAAGGCTAAAAAGATTATAGATGGTCTTACTATTGCTAATAGTGATAAAGTTATAGTGGTAAGAGATGGTAAGAAGGAGAGTATTAATACTTGGGATATAGTTATTGATGATATTTTGTGCTTAACAGCAGGTGATGACATTTGTGTAGATGCGGTTATAGTTAAGGGTAATAATTGTGAAGTTGATGAATCAGTTATTACTGGTGAAAGTGATGCTATTGTTAAGAAGGTTGGAGATAAGCTTATATCAGGAACAGTTATTACTAGTGGAGAAGTATATGCTAAGGTTATATCTATTAATGAAGATACATATGCTAGTAATTTAGTTAAGGAAGCTGCTACTATTAAAGATAGTACTTCTTACTTAAAAAAGAGTATTAATAGTATTTTAAAAGTAGTCACAGTTTTAATTGTTCCAACGGCAGTTTTATTATTTATATCACAATATTTTTATAATAATAATAGTTATTCTGAGGCTATTCTAGGAGCTGTTGCTGGAGTTAATGGTATGATACCTGAGGGATTAATGCTTCTTACTTCAGTTGCTTTAACAGTAGGAGTTATTAGGATGGCTAAGAAGAAAGTTATTATTCAAAAGTTAAATGGTATTGAATTACTTGCTTGTGTTGATGTTTTATGTTTAGATAAAACAGGTACTATTACAGATGGTACAATGGAAGTAGTAGATGTTTTGAAACTTAATGATGAGTATGATGTTAATAAAATAGTAGGTAATATGTTAGATAAAGAGATTAATGCTACAGATAAGGCACTTGGTAAATATTTTAGTAAGAATAGTGATTATAAGATAATAAATAGAATACCGTTTTCATCATCTAGAAAATATAGTGCTGTTTCTTTTGAAGATGGTGATTATGGATTAGGGGCTTTAGAGTATCTAACTGATAAGAAGATAGAAGACTATCCAGAACTAGTTAAATACACTGATAAAGGATATAGAATACTTACTTTAGCTAAAGGTAAGATAGAAGGAAATAAGATAATTAATAGTGATGTTATAGCATTTATTATTATTAAGGATAATGTTAGAAAAAATGCTAAAGAAACATTAGAGTATTTTAAGAGTCAAGATGTTAGTTTGAAAATTATTTCAGGAGATAATCCATTAACAGTATCTAATATTGTTAGGTATTTAGATTTTGATGGTTATGATAAATATATAAGCGGTAAAGATTTACCAGAAGATTATGATAAATTAAAGAGTATAGTTAATGAATATATGATATTTGGGCGTGTGACTCCAGAACAAAAAAAGATGATTGTTAAGGCTTTAAAAGAAGATAAGACTGTTGGTATGATAGGAGATGGCGTTAATGATATATTGGCTTTAAAGGAGTCGGATTGTGGTATTGCTCTTGCAAATGGAGTTAGTGCGGCAAGAAATGTTGCTGAAGTAGTTTTAACTGATGCTGATTTTGGAATACTTCCTGATATTGTTAATGAAGGTAGAAGGGTAGTTAATAATATTGAAAGAGTATCTAGTATGTATTTAATTAAGACTATTTATTCATTTATATTATCAATATTATCTATAATTATTTCTCATGAATATCCTTTCTATCCAGTACAATTATCTTTAATAGGTGCATTTTGTGTAGGTATTCCTTCTTTCTTTCTAGCTTTAGAGCCTAACTATACAAAGGTTAAGAAAGGGTTTATGGTTAAAGTATTTAGAAATGCTTTGCCAGCGGGATTATGTGTATTTATAAATATTTTCTTTATAATTATGATAAGTTATTTATTAAATGTTGATTTTGATAATTTGAGATTTGTTGTAGTAGGTGCTACTGGGTATTTAAACTTATATTTATTATATAAAATATGTAGTCCACTTACACTTGTTAGAAAGATATTATTAGTAGGATGTAGTATAGGTTTTATATTATCAATGATAATATTTAGGGAGTTTTTACTTTTATCTATTCCTAGTATATGGGGAATATTATTAATGATTTTACTTATTTTAGCGGATAATTATTTAGTATGGTTATTTACTCTAATATATGATTTTATAGTAAAGTTATTTGGAGGTAAGAAATGAAAAAGATAAATTGGTGGAAGTTAGTGTGGATTTTAGGTGTCTATATTATTTTAGGTTTAATATTATATTTAGTTATTGAATATAAAGTTAAATGGGAAAGTTTAGATACTAATAAATATTTATATTTTTATGATTGTGATAGTAAGTTATGTACTTCAACAACAAAAGTAGGTGAATATTATAGTCGTTATACTTTTAAAAAGAATAGTCCATATATAATTAGTTATGATGAGGAAACTGCTATTATTAATGATAATGATAAGTATTTAGTATATAATTATAAAGATGATAAAGTAATTATTAATAATTATGATTGGTATGAATATTTATCATATAATGATAAGACATATTTTATGATGAAGGGTAATAATAAATTTGGTATTATTGATAATCAAGGTAATGTAGTAGTTAATAATGAGTATGATAATATAGTTATAGAAGGTAATATGTTAAAAGTTAGTAATGATAGTTTATATGGCTTATTAGATAATGAGTTTAATATATATTTAGATGTAGAATATCAATATGTTGATGTTAATGAAGAAAATATTATTATAGAAAAAGATAATAAATATAGTTTGTTATCTCTTAATAAAGATATAGTAGGAAGTAATTATTTATATATTATTAGAATAGATGATAGTAATTATCTAGTTATTGATACTGATAATAATATAGATATAGTAAATAATAAAATGGAGTCTAATTTAATAATGATAATAGAGGGTACTTTAGATTATTCTAATATTGATAATATAGATACTTTAAATATTCGTTATGAAGATAATATAATGTTATTTGATGTTCTTGTTAATGAAAGAGAAGGACTTACTTATAGATATGATTTAGTTAATAAGAAGTTAGTATAATTAAAAGAAGAAAGTTTTGACTTTCTTTTTTTTAATAGATAACTTGATATGGTGGATATGAGTTAGGTACTGGCGGTCCATAATAAGGCATAGGATAAGGTCTAGGATAGAAGGCAGGCGCTAGTAATCCTCCAGTAATACCTCCTAGAATAAATGGCCCTAAGAATCCTCCTCCAATAAATCGATCATTATTCATCATATTATTTGGTTTTCTATTGTTATATATCATTCTTGGATACATATAATCACCTTTATTACATTATATTAAATGTCTTATAAAGTGGTGCTACTTTCTTTTATTTAGAACTAATTTATTTGATGTATGATAGCATGTATTCATTTCTTTGGTAAACATTTTACTACGATAAATACCATTACTTACAATATTTATATCTGAGTTTATTAATGCGTTAACAATGTATTCTATAATTATATCTCTAAACTCTAATCTCTTTTGACATTCTTTTAAGTAAGAAATTAAATTATCAATAGATATAGTTGGTATATTATTATTTAAAATATAATTATATAACTCAATAGCGGTTATATTATCACTTAAATTATTATAAGTATGATTTAATAGATTAATAATTTCTTTATCTATTACACCAGTAGATGGATTAACCATAATACTTAAATATATTTTTTGCCCTGTTGGACTTATTAGTATTATATTAATGGGTTTATCTAATTGATAGGGATATTTAATAATACTTAATTGTTTTTTGTTTAAATATTTTTCTACGTTTACTAAATGTAAGGTAGGGTCTTTACTTATATAACCACTAATTGGATATTTAGCGATATATATATTTATAAAATGATTTATTAATGATAATATATCTTCATCTTTAAATGATATGTTTTCTTTTTGCATATATTCATTTCCTTTCCGTGAGATATTATTATAATAAACTAATTAATAGGTATAGTAGATTAGGGGTGAATGGTTAGTTTATTGGTATTTTTAGTAATATATTATATTATAAATGTTAGAAAATATTTCTTTTTTATCTTTATTTTAGTATTGATATATGCTATTATAATAATTGAAGTAGAAGTAAAGAGGTATAAAATGAAGTATGGCAGATATGATAAAATAATATTATTTAATAAAGAGTATGTTATTGTAGATAAAATTGTTTTGGGAGATAAAATATATTTATATTTAACTAATGATGATATAACACAAAATATAGTTGTTAGAGTATATAATGATAATGGTGTTGATAGAATAAAAAATGTATATAATGATGATGAGATAGCTAGAGTATTTACTCAAGTAATAGCTAATAATTTATAATATGCAAAGATATTTCGCTAAAGATTTTATTAATGATAAACCAATCTTATATGATAGTGATATTAAACATATAATAAAGGTTATGAGATTAGTTAGTGGGGACTATTTTGAAGTAGTCTATGATAAGATAGTTTATCATTGTAAGATAGAAAATACTATACCATTTAATTATATAATAGAAAGTACTAATAGTGAAGATGCCAAAACAATAGGTCTTACAGTAGCAGTGGGATTAGTACAAGAACAAAAAATGGATTTAATATTACAAAAACTTACTGAATTAGGAGTAGAAACTATTATTCCTTTAAAGACAGAAAGAAGTATTGTAAAATTAGATGATATTAGATTTGCTAAGAAGTTAGTTCGTTGGCAAATGATATGTAAAGAAGCTAGTGAACAATCATTTAGAAATGTTATTCCAAATATTACTAATATTATGACAATAGATGATTTAAAGAATATAGATATAGATACAAAGTTAGTATGTAGTACAAAAGAAAAAGATAATATTATTAATAAATATGTTGATAATTTAAGTAAAGAAGATAATATAATATTTGTAATAGGTCCAGAAGGTGGGCTTAGTGCGGATGAAGAAGATAAATTAAATTCTTATGGATATAAAAGTATATCTTTGGGAAATAGAATTCTTAGAGTGGAAACAGCAACATTCTTTGTAGCAAGTATTATTAATTATATAAATATGGAGTGATAATATGGATGACATTGTAAAAATAGCTATTATTATTGGAATTATAATTATTGGAATAACTGGTTGTGTTGTTTATTTTAAAATTAAGAAGATTAATGAAGAAGATAGTTATGATGAAGTAGAAATAGATAATAAAGATACTATTAAGTTAGATATATTAAGTAAGGATAGTAATACTTTAAAAAAAGAAGATAATGTAGTTAGCAATAGTATTAAGAAAGATATAGAAGTAGAAAAAAGTGTACCAGAAGTTAAAATACCTACTTTTCAAGTCAAGGAAGTTTCTAAAATGGATACTGAGCCTAAGACGGAAGTTAAAGTAGAAATTAAAGAAGAAGATAAGGTAGCTAATAATAGACCTTATTCTAATAAGTACTCGTCTTCTAGTACCTTAATATCTCCAGTTGGATATTATTCTAATGAGTTGGTTCGTAATGATTTAATGGGGAAAAGAGCTAGTAAGGTAGAAAAACCTATGGATAATGAAAAAAAAGAAGAAGAAATAAAACTAGAACCTAATACTATTGATATTGAACCAGAACCTAAAAGTTCCACTATTAAAGCTGAAGATAAAATAAAAGAAGAAAAACAAGAAACAAGTAATAATAAAATATCTTTTGGTGATATGAAACAAACTTATGTGAAAAAAGAAGAGAAACCTAAAAACTTTATGGAAGAAGTATCAGAGAAGTTGTCTAAAGAGTTAAAGCCTCAGACAATAGAACTTACTGACTATGAACAAAAGCAAGAAGATGAAGCTATTATCAGTTATCAAGAATTACTGGCTAATAAAGATAAGACTTTTAATATATCTGATGATGAAGAAGATGAAGATTTTATTTCAGCATTAAAGTCTTTTAGAGATAGTTTATAATGAATTAAAAGGAAGGTGAATTAATGTATGACTGTAAATGTAGATACTGAATTATTAGTATCTTATGGTAGTGAGGTTTTAAAATCTTTATCTGATTGTGAAGAACCATATGAAGCTGTTGCAAATACAAAGTGTGGTGATGTGGCATCATATGAATCTTTTAAAGAATCACTATGTAATAAATTTGATATTTTTTCCCAACATTCGACGATTATGGGTAATAGATTACAAGAGTGTGGAAATTGTCTAGAGGATGTTGATAATCGTATTGGAAATAGTGCTAATGGGAATCTTGCTAGTGCTGATAGTTTTGCTTTTTCAAAAGCTGGTCTTGTTGTTGGCGGTATAACTGAAGGGACTACTTTAAGCGATTCAGAGGGATTAGATGAAAACAGTGAGGTAGATACTAATGATAGTGATTTAGTAGTTTCTTCTAATCTTCAGCCTAAGAATAATAGCGTTATTTCTCATAGAGGATACCATCCTAATTCTGGAATCGGTGAAAATACCGCTGAAGACTTCATAAATGCAGGTAAAAATGGTTTTTGGGGTTGTGAAACAGATGTTAGATTTGATAATGATGGTAATTTAATATGTAGTCATAATTCTCAATCAGCTGGTCAATCTTCTACTTCTTTTTATGGATATTTAAGGATTTGTAAAGAATATGGTATGACAGCAATAATTGATTTAAAATATGAAAATGGTGTTGGTTCAGTAGATTCAGAACTTTCTCCAGCGATAATTAAGGCTATAGAAGAAAATGGAATGATTGATAGTTGTGTTTTGCAAACTAATAATATGCATGATATTTCATATATAAGGGAAACTTCTAGTGATGTTAGAATTTGGATGTTAACTGATTATTTGGATGATAATAAGAAAAGTTTAATAGAAAATTATGATGTTGAATGTGTTAATTTTCAAAGTGGTGCTAATAATTTAGAATATAGTATGAATTATCTTACTGCTAAGGGTGTTGACTCTTGTGTTTGGAATGTCCAGACAGAAAAGGGTAAGGAGTATTATTTAAATTCTGGTGCTACATATGTAATGTCTGATAATCTTATTGGTATTACTCCTTATCAAGAGGGAGAAGAAGACTTTAATAATATAGCAAATAATATATGATAAAATCAAAAAAAATACTTGCCTGATATAGCATTATGTGATAGAATTATAAACAGTTAGTGATTCGCTGGCAATTTTGTTATAATCACTTGTAAAAGCAAAGGAGAGTGAATAAACGATGAGTAATCTAATGGAAAAGGTGACTTCAAAACAACTTAAACCTAATTTAGAAGAATTTAAAGTAGGTTATACAGTTAAGGTTGGTAGTATAATTACTGAAGAAAAAAATGGAGTTGCTAAGGAAAGAGTTCAATACTTTGAAGGTATAGTTATTGCTCGTAAGGGTAGTGGTATTTCTGAAACATTTACAGTTAGAAAAGAATCTGCTGGTGTTGGTGTAGAAAGAATATTCCCATTACATAGTCCTAAGATAGCTTCTATTGAAGTTATTAAGAAAGGTAAAGTAAGAAGAGCAAAATTATATTTCTTAGGTACAAGAAAGAGTTCATATAAGATTAAAGAAGAGAGATAATAGTTTGCTATTATCTTTTTTTTGAAAGGGATATTATGAAAAATAAAATTAAAGAAATAGTGCCATATATTATAATTATTGTTGCAGTTTTACTAGTTAGACTATATATAATAACTCCTGAAATTGTTAGTGGAGAGTCAATGGAAAATACTCTTCATGATGGGGAATGGATATTAAATAGTAAAATAATTTATAAGTATAGTGATATTGAGAGATTTGATATTGTTATAATTAAGAAACAAGATTATTTGATAATTAAAAGAATTATTGGTCTACCCGGTGATTATGTTGAATATAAAGACAATAAATTATATATAAATGGGGAAGAAGTAGAAGATGTGTATGCTAAAGGTAATACTAATGATTTTAGCTTAAAAGATATATGCTATGGATGTGATGTAATACCTGAAGGTAAATACTTAGTATTAGGAGATAATAGAGAGGTATCTGCTGATAGTAGAAGTAAAGAACTAGGGTTAGTATCAGAAAATGATATTACTGGTAAAGCAGTGTTTAGATTATGGCCATTAAATAAGTTTGGTTTATTAAAAAAATAGATTTCTAGAATAAAAGAAATTTATTTTTTTAATATTTATATTGACAGTTGAATTGCTATTCAATTATAATATAGTTGAATAGCAATTCAACTATAGGAGGTATATATGGAAAAAAGTGCATTTGTTTGTGATTGTAATATTATTCATAAAGATATTGTTAATATGGCTATTAAAAATAGACCTAATATAGAAGAACTAGTTAATTTATCAGAGTTATTTAAAATATTAGGTGATTTAACAAGAATAAAAATTATATGGACACTTGATAATAATGAAATGTGTGTATGTGATATTGCTAATGTTTTAAATATGACTAAGTCATCAATATCACATCAATTAGCTATATTAAAAAATGCTGGAATTGTAAGATATAGAAGATCTGGTAAAGAAGTATATTATACTTTAGATGACGAACATATTAATAAATTATATGAAATAGGTCTTGAACATATAGAGCATAGAATGAAAGGTGAAAATGATGAGTAAATATAGATATAACATTAATAATTTAGATTGCGCTAATTGTGCAAGAAAAATAGAAGAGATGTTAAATAATAATAGTGATTTTAAAAATGCTTCAGTTAATTTTAATACTTGTAAAGTTTCTTATGAATCAGAAAAGAATTATAGTTTGAAAGATTTAAATAAACTTATTAAAAGTATTGAACCTGATGCTTATCTTACTATAGAAGTAGAAAAAGAGTCTAAACAATATCATTTAGGTATTTTAATTATTGCTTTAATTATTGGGATAGGTACATACTTTTTACCAGTATCTAAGATAATTAAATTAATTCTTTATATAGTATCTTATTGTTTACTTCTTTATAGAACGGCTATAAATACTATTAAAATGTTAGTAAAAGGTAATGGAATTAATGAAAATGCTTTAATTACTATATCATGTCTTGGGGCTTTATTACTTGGTAAAGTTATGGAAGGTATAATGGTTATAACTTTATATTCTATTGGTAAAATATTAGAGGAAAAAGCTATTAATAATTCAAGAAAGTCTATAAAAGAATTATTGGATATTAAGGAACCTTATGCATATAAGAAAGAGAAAAATAAAATTGTTAAAGTTAAAGTAGAAGATGTTTTAGTTGGAGATATTCTTGTTGTTAAGGTAGGTGAGAAAATACCTGTTGATGGTGTGGTAGTAAAAGGAAGTAGTAGTCTTGATGCATCCGCTTTGACAGGGGAAAGTGAATTAGTTAAAGTAGAAGAAGGGACAATAGTATTATCAGGTAGTATTAATACCTTAAACATAATAGAAGTAAAAGCAACATCAATATTTGAAAATAGTACAGTAGCTAAGATTTTAGAATTATTAGAGAGTGCTACTGATAAAAAAGCTAAAACAGAAACTGTTATTTCAAAGATTAGTAAGATTTATACACCTGTTGTAGTTATTTTAGCAGTATTAATAATGGTATTATTTCCTTTAATATTTAAAATATCTATTTATGATAGTATATATCGTGGACTTACTTTCTTAGTAGTATCTTGTCCATGTGCTATTGCTATATCTATTCCGCTATCTTATTTTACAGCGATAGGTGTTGCAGGGAAGAAGGGTATTTTAATTAAGGGAAGTAATTATTTAGATAATTTAAGTGAAACTACTAGTATAATTTTTGATAAGACAGGTACTCTTACTAATGGAACTTTTACTGTATCTAATATTGAAATTATTGATAAAAAATATACTAAAGAAGAAGTTATTGATATTTTAGCAATGGGGGAATCTTATTCTGATCATCCAATTGCTAAATCAATCTTAAGATTAAAAGACACTAATATTGATAGTAGTAAAGTTAAGAACTTTAAAGAAATAACTGGGAAGGGTATTTCATTTATGTTAGATAATAAGAAAGTATTAATAGGTAATAATAAACTATGTAATAGATGTAAGAATGATGCTATGATTCATTTAAATATTGATGGAAAACATATAGCGTCTATTACAATAGATGATGGTATAAAAGATAATGTCAAGGAAGCAATTATTAAGTTAAAGTCTTATGGAATTAAAACTTATATGTTTACAGGAGATAAGAAAGATATTGCTCTAGATATTGGACATAAACTTGATATTGATGAGATAAAGTATGAAATGCTACCAACTGATAAGTTTACTTGTTATGAAAAAGTTAGTAGAGATAATAAAATAACAATATTTGTAGGAGATGGTATTAATGATGCTCCTGTATTAAAAGAGGCAGATATTGGTATTTCTATGGGTGGCGTAGGCGCTGACTCAGCTATTGAAGCGAGTGATATTGTTTTAATGAGTGATGAAGTTAATCGTATTCCACAGGCTATTGAAATATCAAAATATACAAAAAAAATAATTAAACAAAACCTTATTTTTGCAATGGGTGTTAAATTAGTTATCTTACTTTTTAGTGTATTTGGTTATGCTAATATGTGGCTTGCAGTTTTTGGCGATACAGGGGTTACTTTAATTACTATTTTAAATACTTTAAGAATTATTAGAAAATATAGTAAATAAAAATTACACTTTGAATTATAGTGTAATTTTTTCTTAATTAAGTTTCTTTTTTAATAATAATATACTAATTAATATAATCATACTTGATGCAGTAATTATTTCTAAATGGTTATTTGAATGGATACCAGTATCAGGTATATTTTTATCAGTTAAATTATAGGTATAGATAACATTTATATCTTCTTTGGTGTATGTTCCTATTTCATTACCTTCTACTTTGATTAGATGATAGTTATCTATTATTTTATCTATTGTTTGATATTCTTTATTAATCATATCAGTTGTAATTATTTCATCTGCTAAAATATTTCCTTCTGTATCAATATATTTAGCAATAACTCTACCATGTTCAGCAGTATATGACAAATGAGTATGTCCTGTTATACGATAGTTTTGATATGCATTAGTTATAAGTGGTCCATTGAAATGCAAAGTCATATCAATATTGCTTTCAGAATTACTTTTAAGGCTACCAATATTTTCTTGAATTTTATTATTTCCTTTAGAATGATTACGCATATATTCTCCAGGAGTATATTCTTGTTGATTAGTATCATCTATATTTTCATCTGCTAAAGATATACCCATTGCATAATTAAATAGAAAGTCATAGTGTAATTTAATTAATTCTGGATTATCTTCTTCATAATTTAGGGCATTTCCACCAAATATACCATAAGCTATTTCTTCTTCAGTAAAGTCACTTAATTTAGTTATTTTCTTTTTACCATTTTTACCATAATTATAATAATCATTAAAGAAGTCTATATAATAAGTTGCTAAGTCATTAATACCATTATATCCTTTTTCTTTTAGTAGAGTATCTAATACTTCATTATTCATATCTTTTAATTTAGTAGTAAGAGCTTTTAAAGCTACATTACTTGTTCTTTTAAACTTTTGTAATTCAGTTATTTCTTCATTATTAAATGTCTTAGTATTACTTATTTTCTTATATCCTAATTCTTCTAATTCAATAGCACTATATGGATATATTATAAATGAATTTTTATCATAATTATAATTATATTTAGATTTATTAATTATTTTGACATTAATTTTTAAAGTATAACCTGGTAAAATATAAGGAGCTTGTGTTTCTTTTTGACTCCATGCTATAACATCAAATATATCTGGGTTTATTACTAATGTTTCTTTGGTATAATCTTCAGGGATAGTATATGTTAAGGTAAATAGGTAATAACTTTTATTATTTTCATTAACTTGTTTACCTAGATATTCCCAATTAACTAGGATATTATCATCATTTTTTGTTTTTTCTGGTTGATTAGCTTGCCATTTATAATTTAATTCTTCTATAGTATCCGCTTGAACATTATTATATAATAGTAGAAAGACTAGTAGTATAAATATTATTTTTTTCATATTTTCTCCTTTACAATATATATAATAGGAGTTAATCAATGAATAAAATGTCAGTTTGTGGAGGATATAATAAATATTAGTAATGACTTTTATGTAATAATTTAGTAAAATAAGATTAGAAGTAGTGAGGATGTTATGTTAAAGAGTAAAAATAGAAATATTTATTTAATAATATTATTAAGTATTGTTTTATTAGGCTGTGGTGTAGTTTTTGGAATGAGTAATCTTTCTTATAAGAATAATAATATTAATAATGTGGTAGAGGAAGAAGATAGTATTGGTATAGAGAAAGAAGAAATTAAAGTTGATGTTATTCAAGATGTAGTAGATGAGGCTATAGATAAAGATATTAAAGAAGAAGTAAAAGTAGATGATGCTAAAGATATTTATGAAGATGTTAAGATAGTTGATAGTATTGAAGAAGAAAAAGAAGAAGTTATAGAAGATAAGTTAGAAAGACAAGAAGATAATATTACTTCTATGGAAAAGACTAATGATGATATTAGAAATAGTATTAAGAGTACTTATGGTGTTGTGGTAGGGTATAAAGATGAAATAGAAGGTAATTATACAAATAGTTATGCAACTCCTACTAGGGAATATGATGATGATATTATTAATCAAGAACTTCATAAGATAGAGAGTGCTTTAGCAAAGTATCCTAGTGGTTTTTTCTTGGAAATATGTAATAAATGGAAACAACTATCTATTTATTTAGTAAAAAGTATTAATAGTAGTGATGCAGGGCTTACAGATGATGGTTATTCAGATAAAGTTATAATACTTATAGATACCGGAGGAATATTATTTGAAAGTACTCTACATCATGAGATTATGCATTATATAGATTGTTATTTAGCTAATATAGTAGGAGCAACATATTTAGAAGAGAGCATGAATAAGTTTAATCCGGATGGATTTATATATGGTAATCAAAGTAATGATTATGTTTATTATTATGCAACAACAGCATATTTCTTATCTAGTTATAGTAAGATTGATTATAAAGAAGATCGAGCAGTTTTATTTGCAGATATGATGTATAGACCAATTAGAAAAGATTATTTCAATAATGGTAATCCTATTAGCAATAAGATGAAAGAAATTTGTAAAGAGTTAGATGAATATTTTGATACTGTATCTAGTGATAATATAGAAACATGGGAAAGATTTCTTGAATGGTAGTGATATAGATGATATTAAATGTTAGTGGAAGAACAGATATAGTAGCTTTTTATATTGATTGGTTTATGAATAGATATAATGAAGGTTATGTTGATGTAAGAAATCCTTTTAATCCTAAATTAGTTAGTAGAATATATTTTAAAGATGTTGATGCAATTATGTTCTGCACAAAGAATCCTATGCCTATATTAGATAGAATAAAAGAAATAGATAAACCAATATTATTTCATATTACTTTAACACCATATAAGAAAGATATTGAACCTAATGTTATTTCAAAAGATAAGATAATAGATGCTATTAAGAAATTATCTAGTATTATTGGTATAGATAAAGTAGTAGTTAGATATGATCCTGTATTTATAAGTGATGAATATAGTTTAGAATATCATGTTAAAGCATTTGAAAGACTATGTAGTTTATTAGAGGGTTATGTTAGTAAGATATTGATTTCTTTTATTGATAATTATAAGAATGTTAGAAAGAATAGGATGATAATTAATTATCGTGAATTTACTGAAAATGATTATATGGTAATAGGGAAATCATTTAGTAAGAGTGCTAATAATCATAATATGATTGTGCATACTTGTTTTGAAGATAGAAATTTGGTAGAGTATGGATTTGAGAATGATGAATGTTTATCACATGAACTTGCTTATAAATTAACTGGGAAAGTATATAAGAAAGAATGGAATGCTAGGAAGGAAAAAAAGTGCCACTGTGTACAAATGGTAGATATAGGAGTATATAATTCTTGTAAGCATTTTTGTAAGTATTGTTATGCTAATTATGATGAAAAGTTAGTTAATAAGAATTTTATGGAACATGATCCTAATTCATCACTACTTATTGGTAAGTTAGAGAAAGATGATATTATAAAAGAAAGGTTTGTATAGGTGTAGATAATGAAGAAAGTATTGTTTGCAACAGGAAATGAAAGTAAAGTTAAGAGATTTAAAGATGATTTATTAAATAATGATATTGAAATAATAAGTATTAATGATATTGATGAAAATATAGATATTATAGAAAATGGTCATGATGCGATAGAGAATGCTTTAATAAAAGCAAGAGAGTATGCTAAAAGGTTAGATATACCAGTATTTGCTATGGATGATAGTTTGTATATAGATAATATACCTAAAGATAAACAACCAGGACTATATGTTAGAAGAGTTAATGGCAAGAGATTATCTGATGAAGAAATGATAAAGTATTATTCTAATTTAGCACATGAATATGGAGTAGATGGTAGATTAACTTGTAGATGGGTATATGGAATAGCAGTTATTAATAATAAAATAGAATCTACTTATACATGGAGCAAAAATGATTTTTATATAGTAGATAAACCTTCTGATAAAATTAATTTAGGTTATCCCTTAAATACAATATCTATAAATAAAAAATTAAATAAGTATTTTACAGATATGACTAAAGAAGACTTTAGTATGGTTGAAGAAGATGAAAGTGATGTTATAGAGTTTCTTTGTAAGAACTTAAAATAATTAAAGGATAGTGATAAGTAATGGTTAAGAATTATAAAGTAATTACTTTATGTGGCTCAACAAGATTTAAAGATGAGTTTATGAAAGTACAAAAAGAATTAACATTAAAGGGTAATATAGTTATTTCTGTTGGATTATTTGGTCATTCAGGAGATAATGAAGTATGGGAAAATATGGATGAAGGTACTTTAACTAAGACTAAAGAAATGTTAGATGATATGCATAAAAGAAAGATTGATATGGCTGATGAAATATATGTTATAAATGTAGGAGGTTATAATAGTACTAAATCAGAAATAGAGTATGCAATAAAGAATGGGAAGAAGGTTAATTATTTAGAAGATATAATGTAAAGTTTTTGTCTATCAATTGACTAAGATATTTATAAATGTTATAGTTATGATAAGAGGAGTGATAGTATGGATAATGATGAATTATCATTTGATGAATTAGATAATGTTTCTGCAGGATTAGAAAGTTTAGAGAGTCGTTTAGGAAAACTTATTTATGAATATAATAAAATAAGTAATCCAAATGATAAAAGAAAAGTAGAACTTGGTATTTTAATTCATGAATTAAATAATGAATATGAAAAGATGAAACCATCTAAGGGGCATAGTCGAGGATAGAAGTATTGTATAATACTTTTTTTCTATTTATATATATGAATGATAAGATTAATATGTTATAATTTAGATATAAGGAGTGTGGAAAGATGAATGAGAAGAAAGAATTTTTAACAGAAGAAAATTATGAAAGGGGTAAAAGAAAAAGAAAACTAGCTGCTATTATCGTTTTGTTAATTGGATTTTCAGTAGGTGGTTTTATAGTTTCAAGAGGTATTTTAAAGCAAAAAGAAGTTGATGCTAACTATTCAGAAGAAACTATTAATGAATTAAAAAATGATATAGCAGTGGAGAAAGTTAATTTAGAGACTAAGAAAGCAGAACTTGAAGGTAAGGGTGTAAAATATGATTATTCTACTAAGTATGATGATGGAGAAAGTTATAATTTAAAAGTAATAACTAATGTTTTAGATCCTAGTTTTAATCATTGTAGTTTTGATGAATATAAGAATAATGCATATACATCACATTATTGTTCTTTAGTAAATGAGTTAGAATATAAAACAGAAGGTATTAATAAGTCTATAGATTCAAGTTCTAATATTCCATTTTATATGTTTGGTGGGTTTATTATAATTGCATCTTGTATAGTAGCTATTCCAATTTATATGTCATCAAAAGGAAGAGAATTACTAGTATATCATGCACAAGAAGTTATGCCTGTTGCTCAAGAAGGAATTGAAAAAATGGCTCCAACAATAGGTAAGGCAGGAGCAAGTATAGCTAAAGAAATGGCTCCAGTTTATGGTAATATTGCTAAAGAAATTAGCAAAGGAATAAAAGATGGATTAAAAGATAATGATGAAAAATAAAATGGAGACAATATATGAAAATTGATGGGGCAAATTTAGGATGCGTTGAAGGAGAATTTAAAAAATTATCTCAGCATAACCTAGTAGATAATCAACTAAAAAGTAATGTTGAAATGCTAGAAAAAATTTATTATGATTTGTATGGTAAAGCTAAAAACAGTGAGGTAGCTATAATGGATATTGATGAAAATAATCAAGTTATAATTAAGCCTTATATGGTTAATCACCGTTGTTCACCAGATTTAAACTGTTTAAAAACGATTTCTCAATATGGTGTGCTAGCAAGTGAATGGTTTGGAATACTTGAGTCAGAAAGGGAAGGATGTTTTTGTACTTTTGTTTCAAGAATAAAAAATAATGAGTATAAATATAAAGGCGATCTTTCCGAAGATAATCGTAGTACTTTTAATATTGGCGATAATGTATTATTATTTTTTGATGATACAAATCCTATTATGCAATATTTACTTCATTTAGATTATTTTGAATTTAACTATCAAAAAAGTATTTCAGTAACTAGTTTAAATCAAATATATACTAAAGAAGAAAGAAAATTGCTTGAAGAACTTATTGAACCATTATCTCCAGGTGGAAAAAGTATGCACAAAAAACGTAATAGTAAATTTGATTATTGGTCTGCTATTCCGGGGGGGATACCACCATTTTTAATTAATGGGATATGTATAAAGAAAAATAAATATAGTGATGAAGAATTAGATGAATTAAGTAGATTATTTCCTAATGCGGTAGTATTTAATAATGAGAAAAAGGTTATTAGATATCCATATAAATTAAATAAAGAAATAGAAAAGCATAGATAAATATATAGAAAGAATTGTTAGTATCTAATAGTTCTTTTTTGTTTGACTAATAATTAAGAATAGGGTATTATATAGGTAATTTATCAGAGGAGATGATATTATATGTCTATAAAGAATATTGATGTTTATAGTGAAATGAATGATAGTTATGTAGTAGATAGAAATGCAGAACTTACTGGATATGCTTCAATAGATAAACCATGGAAAAAATATTATAGTGAAGAAGCACTTACGGCAAGCATACCTGAGTTAACAGCTTATCAATATATGGCTAGTCAAAATAAAGATAATTTAAATACTAAATCAATTATATATTATGGTAAAAAGATTAGTTATAAAACATTTATAAATATGATAGATGAAACTGCTAATAGGTTATATAATCTTGGTATTAGAGAAGGAGATATAATAACAGTTATGTCTATTGCTAATCCAGAATTAGAGGTATTATTTTATGCATTAAATAAGTTAGGAGCGGTTATTAATTTAATTGATGTAAGAAGTGATTATAAGCAAATAAGGAAATATCTTATGGAAGTTAAATCTAGTACAGTAGTAGTTATGGATAATTTTTTACCTGAGTATAATAAATGCATGGAAGATGAAGAAATAAATAATATGGTAAAAAATGTTATTACACTAAGCCCATATAATTCAGTATTATTTCCATTTAATGTATTAGCAGAAAAGAAAGCTAGAAAAAATAATAATACTTTATATAGTAAGATAGATGAAATAAAAAAGAATGATAAGTATATGACTTGGAATAATTTAATGAATATACCTAAATATCATTATGTTAAATATCCAAATTATAAGAGAAATACAGTAGTAGCTTTAGTTCATACTGGTGGGACTACTGGTGTACCTAAGACAGTCAAACTATCGAATGAAAGCTTTAATGCTATGGCTATTCAGTATAAATCACTTAATGCTAATTATAATAAAGGTGATACTTTTCTAAATGGTATAGTTCCATTTGTTGCTTATGGTATTGTTGTGACTATTCATATGCCAATGTGTTTAGGTATGACTAATATTATTGCACCAATATTATCTCCAAAAGAATTTACTGAGTTTATGATTAAATATAAACCTAATCATACTATTACGGTTCCTACTTATGTTGAACATTTTGTACACGATAAAAAAGCCGATTCATTAAGTTGGAAATGTTTAAAGAATTTAGGAATAGGAGGAGATTATTTTTCTGAACAATCTGAAGTTTATGTTAATGATTTCTTAAAGAAACATGGTAGTTCTTCAATTGCAGAGAAAGGTTATGGTATGACAGAAAATTCTGCAACTGCGGGAGTTTGTTTAGTAGGAGTAAATAAGATAAATAGTTTAGGTATTCCACTTCCCCTTAATACTTATGGCATTTTTGAAAAAGGTTCTGATAAAGAATTAAAGTATGGAGAAGATGGGGAAATATGTATTACTGGTCCAACTGAAATGCTTGGATATTTGAACAATAAGGAAGAAGAAGATAAAGTTATAAAAATACACCATGATGGTAAAAAATGGATTCATTCAGAAGATGTAGGAATGATTGATAAAGATGGTTTTCTATTTTTTAAAGGTAGATATAAAAGACTAATACCTCATGGAGGGTTTAAATTATATCCTTCATATATTGAGGGAATAATAATGGAACATCCTGATATAGATAGTTGTTGTGTAATACCTATTCCAGATAAAATATATGGAGCGTCACCTGAAGCACACATAGTTGCAAAGAAAGATAGAATAAAAGAACTTGAAAAATTAAAAAAAGAATTAATAGAATTATGTCATGATAAGCTTCCATCTTATTCACAATTAGAAGATTTTGTTTTTGAAGATGAGTTGCCACTTACATCAGTTGGTAAAGTTGATTATAAAAAAGTAGAAAAAATGAGAATAAAGAAATTAGAGGGAAGTATTAAATAAAACTTCCTTTTAACATTATGGTATGCTATAATTTTTATAGAGTAAAGAGGTGTTAGAATGAAAATTAATTGCACAATATTTTTTACTATTACCAGTTTAATGTATAGTGTTTTATTAATGATAGCATATTTTGCAAAAGATAAAATAAAGACTTCTGAAAATAAAGTTTATTCCAAACTTGTTATTATTAATTTTGTTGGTATAGTATTAGAATTATTTTGCACAATATTTGCTGGATACGCTAAAGAGCATTTGCTATTTTATATAATACTTAACAAATTATTTTTAATTGAACTTATCGTTTGGGGTGCTACGTTTGGAATTTATGTATTTTTGATATCTTCAAAAAAGGACTCTAAGATAGCATTAAAAAAATATATGAAAAATGTTATAAAATTATATGCTAGTATAATATTATTAATATCAGTATTAGTTATTATATTGCCTTTAGAGTTTCAATTTAATGATGGTTATGTTATGTATTCTTATGGTTTAGCTGCTAATACAGTATATTTTGGAATATTTATATCTATATTTTTAATGATACTTTGTTTATTTAAAAACTTTAAAAATATCATAAGTAAGAAATATTTACCTATATATGTATATTTATTTATTGGAACTATTGTATCATTTATTCAAAAAATGATTCCTGAATTATTACTTGCTACCGCTATGGATACATTTATTACAGTAATTATGTATTTTACAATAGAGAATCCAGATAAGAAACTACTTGAAGAAGCTCATATATCTAAAAAGATTGCTGATGATGCTAATGCAGATAAGA
>CAZTTM010000003.1:13562-27435 GCA_964616035.1 uncultured Muribaculaceae bacterium | reverse complement strand
GAAGTAGAATTAAAAACATCTTCTAATGGTATAGGTACTTATGTACACATAAAGGGTGGTAATATAATTGAGGTAAAAGAAAGTAATTTAGCTAAGGGCACTTCATTTACAATAACTAATTTATTTTATAATACTCCAGCTAGATTAAAGCACTTATCTTCTTCTTATGCTGAACTTGCTAATATAGTAGAATATGTTCATAAGATGGCTTTGTCATATCCTAATATTAAGTTTATACTAATAAATGATAATAAAGAATTATTTAATACTTCAGGAGATGGTAATTTATTAAAAGTTATAAATGCTATTTATGGAATTAATGTTGTAAAGAAAATGATTAAAATAGATAATAAAAACAACGATTATGAAATAAGTGGGTATATATCTTTACCTGAAGTTAATAGATCAAGTAAGAATTATATATCAACATTAGTTAATGGTAGAGTAGTAAAGAACTATCAATTATCTAAAATAATTAATGAGTCTTATAGTACGTTTAAAGAAGATACTAGGTATCCTATAGTAGTTATTAATATTAAAACAGACCCCAGCTTATTAGATGTTAATATTCATCCTTCTAAATTGGATATTAAGTTTAGTAATATGGATGAATTAATAAAGTTAATTCAAACAACTATTATTAATACCTTAAAAGATAAATTATTAATTCCTAAAATAGAAGTATCTACTAATGATAAAGTTGAAACTAAATATGAAAATATATCACTAGATTTAAATAGAACTATTAGGGAAGATGATACTGCTTATACAAGTAAATTATCTGATTTAGTTAATTTTAATAATCAAGATAGTATAGAAGATTTATCTAGTATTACTGATGAGAATACATTATTAAATAAAATAACAGAAGTAGAAAAGCAAGAAGAAAATAAGAAACTACCTGAACTATATCCAATAGGTTTAGCTTTAGGAACATATATAATATGTCAGAATGAATTAGGAGTATATTTAATAGATCAACATGCTGCTAAAGAAAGAATTAACTATGAAATTGTTCTATATAATTTATCACATCCTAATAATAATATTATGACTCCATTAATACCTATAAATATTGAACTACCTTTAAATGAATACTTAATTATTAAACAAAATATAGATATATTAAATAAAATAAATATTCAAGTAGAAGAGTTTGGTAGTAGTTCTTTTCGTGTTATATCACATCCAACATGGATTAATAAAGGATTTGAACTACAAACTATTAAACATATTTTTGAGATGATAATACGTGATGAAAAAAACTTTAGCCTAGAAAGATTTATTGATAATATTGCTAAAATGGTTAGTTGTAAAATGAGTATTAAGGGTAATACAAGAATTAATATTGAAGAGATGGAAAGTTTAATTAATGATTTAAGAAAATGTAATAACCCATTTAATTGTCCACATGGTAGACCAACAATTATTCATTTTACAATATATGAATTAGAGAAAATGTTTAAAAGAAGTATATAGACATTCGTTTGTTATAATTGACATATTTATATATTTATGATAAAATATCGCTTAATCAATGAGGGGATGTGTTTATTATGCCAATAAATAATATGGGTATGAATGAAGATTATGTAAAATTATTTGATTTAATGGAATATGTTGAAAGGATTAAGCTATTGCCTAATTTAAAATCGCATTTAGATGACACTAATAGTGAATTCGTAGAATATATGAAGAAAATTGCTGCATTAGATAATGATGATGCTATTAATTATTTTATATTTATTTTATATCAAGAATTAGTATCAAATCAAAAAATAGAGAATCACAAGTTTGATATTTATACTTTAGCGGATAAATCACCATTTTTTGATACACTTAGTATTAGTCATAAAAGAATCCATGAATTACATAATTTTGTAATTGCTAAAGAGATAAATGAAGGTGTGATGAACGAATCATACGCTTATAGAAATGTTCCAGTAAATATAAGTAGATATACGGCAGATAAAGGTGAAGAAATATTTTATCGAGGGGCTAATCCAGAAGATGTTAATAAATTTATGAGTGAATTTATTAAAGTATATAAGCAAATCGGCTTAGTGGATGAGCTTAATAATCCATTTATAGCAAGTGCTTTAATGCATTTACTATTTATAAGAATTCATCCATATAATGATGGAAATGGTCGAACGGCTAGAGTAATTCATAATATGAAATTTACTGAGATGATTAATAAAGAATATGGCACTAGATTAAAACTAAGTCCACTTAATTTATCAAGTAGTATTTTAATAAACAAAATTACTTATGTTAAGAGATTAGATAATATATATTTTGACATTATACATGACACAAATGAAAATATTAATAAATGGTTTGATTTTATATTAGATATGGCTGATGAGAGTTTATTTGTAGCTAAAAAGAATATGGGAATGTTAGATTATTTTGCTCTTAAGAAAAAGGCCGACAGTGAACATATTGATGTAAAAGCAATGAGATTATCAAAAATTAAATAATAAAGGGTGAGTAAAGTGATAGAAGTATCTAATTTAGAAAAGTTATTAAATAAATATGGTATAGATATAAATAAAGTATTAGAAAAAAATGATGTTATTTTACAACAAGGGAATTATTATGATATAGATAAAACATTAAACTATTTAGTTAATGAATTAAAAATAAGCCCTAGAAATATTGAAAAATGTTCTAGTATTATGTATCGAGATGTAGACAATATTAGAGAAAATTATGAGTTTTTAAAAAAAATGGGTGTTAATAATATTAACACAAGACTTCATATATTAAGTACTAATCCAAAGATATTAAAAGATACATATAAGTATGTAAGTGATAATTATGGAATAAGTTATATAAATAGATTTACGTCAATACTTAGAGTTCCTGTTAGTAAAATAGAGGCAATAGAAGAAATATTAAGTGATAAGTCAGTAATTATATCGGCAGCATGTAGTTGGAATACTATTGATGATATAGAAAGTATAGTAGATGTATGTAGGAAAAATAATATTAAAATAAATGGAAGTAGTTATTTAGTATCATTAATTATTAATAAGAATGTTGAACATTTAAGAGTTGTATTACCATATTTAGAGTCATTAAACGTTTCACCTTTTGTAATAAATAGTGCATCTATCTTAACTTTATCTTTAGAAGAAATTATAGAAAGTTAACTAGTAAGAAAGAAAGAGTTTAAAACAATGCAAAAAATAATTGTTATAGCAGGGCCAACTGGAGTAGGAAAAACTAAATTAAGTATTGCACTTGCTAAGAAGTATAATGGAGAAATTATTAATGCTGATAGTATGCAAGTATATAAAGAATTAAATATAGGTACCGCTAAAATAAAAGATACTGAAAAAGAAAATATTCCACATCATTTATTTGATATAAAGAATATAGATGAAGAATATACAATATATCATTATCAAAAAGATATAAGAAATAAGATAGGTGAAATAAATAAAAGAAATAAAAGAATAATAATAGTAGGGGGAACTGCATTATATTTAAAAGCTGGTTTATTTGATTATACTTTAGAAGAAAATAGTTCAAGTAGAGATTTATCTAGTTATACAGATAAAGAATTAGTTAATGAGTTAAAGAAATTAGATAAGAATATAGATATTGATTTTAATAATAGAAGAAGAGTAGAGAGGGCATATAACTATTATTTAGATAATAATAAAAGTATTTCTGAAAATACTTCTGGGAATAATTTATTATATCCAGTAATATTTATTGGGTTAACAACTGATAGAGATAACTTATATAAGATAATAAATAAGCGCGTTGATCAAATGATAGAGGAAGGCTTAATTGATGAGGTATATAAATTATATAATAAAAATATTCATACTAAGCCAGTAATTAATGGTATTGGTTATAAAGAATTATATAGTTATTTTAATAATGAAACAACATTAGATAATGCTATTGAAAAGATTAAACAAAACTCTAGAAAATATGCTAAAAGACAATATACTTTCTTTAATAATAAGTTTGATATTACTTGGTTTAATGTTAATTATTGTAATTTCAATGAAACAATAAATGAAGTAGAAGATTATATTAATAAAGTTGATAGGGAGATATAAGATGAATATATTTATAGGATGCTCCGCTAGTGATTACATTGATAAATTATATTATGATGATACAAAAGAACTTTTAAATATACTTATGAAAGATAATAACTTAGTATTCGGAGCTTGCCATTCTGGTTTAATGGGTGTAGCTCATGATATAACAAAAGAGTTTGGTAATAAAGTTATTGGAATATGTCCTTCATCATATATAAAAGATTTTGAAGATTTAAAATGTGATAAGGAAATAGTTAGTGCTTCAGTAAGTGATAGAACATCTAGTTTAATATTATATAGTGATATTTTATTATTTATTCCCGGAGGAATAGGTACAGTATATGAATTATTTACTTCTATAGAAACAAAGGGATGCCATGAGCATAATAATCCAATAATTATATATAATAGTAATGGATTTTATAATAAGATAATAGACTTTCTAAATATGTTATATCTTAATGGCTTTGCTAGAGAAAAAGATAAAAAAAATTATTATATTGCCAATACTAAGGAAGAAGCAATTGAATATATAAATAAATATAAACCAAAAATTAAGATAAAGAAAAAACCATAGAGTAAGTTCTATGGCTTTATTATTTATTAGTTTCAGAAAATACATAAACATTAAAACTATGAGTCTTATCATTAATTTTTTTAAGTTCTTTAGTACTAATTAAAAAGTATGTTTCTTGATTAACATTAAGTTCACTAATCGGATCATCCCAAGTTAAATCTAAGTGTCGCCAAGCTCCATTAATATATACTAAGTTCCAAATATGAGTATCATTACTTATCTTATAATTAGTAATATTTAACTTATGTAAGAATATTGCCATTGCATCAGAGTACCCACTACAAATACCATATCCTTGTAATAAGACACCATATGCTGTATTAGATTTATAAGTATTATCATTAATATCCTTAGACTTATTTATATCATATTGAGTATTATCAATTATATAATCATGTATTTTTTTTATTTTACTTACTGTATCCATATTATCAGTAATATTATCATCAATATAGGAATTAACAAAACTATTTATTTGATCTATTTCACTAGCACTATAAGTATGTTCAATAGTGAAAGAAAACCTTTTCGTTTTTTCATTTATATTAAACTTAATTGATTTAAAACTGTTAAAAGGATGTACAAAATTATTTAAAGTAGATAATAATTCTTCATCTTTAGCAATTCTTTCTAAATCACTAACACACGTTTCATAACTTGATTTACATTCACCATCAGCATAATCTGTACCAGTATTGATAATATAGTAAATATAGTTAATTAATTCAAAATAATTAGAAGGATCATCTGTAAAGTTCTCTACATAATTAAAACTTGTTTCAACAAAGTATTCATTCGGGGTTGCTATAACATATTCTTGTTTTAATATTTTTGTTTCTATAAAATAATATATCTCATCAGTATAAAAATTGCATACTGTTATTGTAATAATTAAAAAAATTCCTAAAAAAAGTACCACTTTCTTCATTTACCCACCAACCTAATCTTCCTAAAAATATTATATCATACTCAGAGGTAAAATTAGAACAAAAATTTAAAAAAAGAAGTAGATTTTATCTAACTTCCATATTATTTACTTTTTTTGTTAATCTTGATTTTTCTCTATCAACTTTATTTCTATGCATTAATCCTTTACTTTTAGCATTATCTAAACTCTTAATAGCAAGGTTTAATTCTTTGCTAGCTTTTTCTTTATCTCCTGCTAGAACAGCTTTATCAGTATTCTTGATAGCATTTTTAGCAGTTGATTTTAATTGTTGATTAGCTAAAGTAATTTTACGAATTTGTTTGATTTTCTTTTCTGCATTTTTTACGTTTGCCATTAGTTTCTCTCCTTCCACCAACACTATGTATAATTTTATCAAAAAAAACGTAAAAAAGCAAATAATTTTTAGCATTTTTGCAAAAAATATTAATAAGTGAGGTGAAATAGTGAATAATAGTCATGATTTAAGTAATTTTTCTATTAGAACAGACTTAATTATTGATGATAAAAACATAGATTTAAATGAATATAATAAGATAACTATATATAATAATATTGTAGTTTCAAAGTTAACAATTAATGAAAGAAATAGAGATTTAATTAAAAAAGAAGAAGGGAATTATATTACTATAGAGTTTAATGATATTACAGATAGAGAAAATAGTAATAATCTATGTAAAGTATTAACAAAGCAAATAGAAGATATATTAAAAGTAATGAATATTAAAGATGAAGATGAATGTATTATTATAGGTTTAGGTAATAGTAAGTCAACGCCAGATAGTTTAGGCCCTAAAGTATTAGAGAAGATTATTATTACAAGACATTTATTTGAACTTAACAAAATAAGCCCAGGATTTAGAAAAGTATCAATCTTTAAACCAGGTGTTATGGGAACGACAGGACTTGAAACAGCAGATTTAATATTTAGTATTGTTAAAAAAATTAAGCCAAAGTTTATTATTGCTATTGATGCTTTAGCATCTTCTTCTATTGAAAGATTAAATCGTACTATTCAGATAACTGATACAGGAATACATCCTGGTAGTGGAGTAGGTAATCAACGAAAAGAAATTAGTTTCAAAACATTAGGTATTCCAGTTTTAGCAATTGGTATACCAACAGTTGTGGAATCTTCAACAATAGTTTGTGATACCATTAATTATTTATTTAAACATATATCTTATACAAAGAATAACTTTGAAATTAGTAAACTATCTTTTTATCATAATAATTATAAAAATAAATTAGAAAATATTAAATTAAATAAAGATGAAGAACATAAATTATTAGGTTTATTAGGAGATTTAGATAGTAATGAAAAGCATCAACTAATAACAGAAGTTTTAGAATCTTTAAATTATAATTTAATGGTATGTCCCAAAGAAATCGACTTTCTTATTGATAAGTTAAGTGTTGTAATTGCAAATTCACTTAATAATTCCTTACATCGACAAATAAATTTATATGAATAAAATATAATTATTATGGTGATGGATAAATGTCTAAAAATAATAAACTTAATCTTAAAACTCCTAAAAAAAGAAAAAGAACAAAGTTTAAATATTTAATCTATTTACTTATTATTTATTTTTCAATATGTTTTACTTTTTATTTATCAATGCGTAAAAATAAAGATAATTTTAATAAAGATTTTATTATATTCTTACTTGAAGGCGGTAGTATTGATGAATTAGATCAATATAAACTTCCTAATTTAGTTAATAAAACAGTGAATTATTTCTTAAAAATAGATTTTAAATATCCTTTATCATTATTAAATGCTACAGTTTTTAAAAAAGTAGATAATAAAATAATCCTATCATCTGATGATGATTATCATGAACTAGAAGAATTAAAAGAAATTAGTAGTTTTATTGAAGATCCTAATCCTAGTGATATTGATAATCCAATAGTATATATATATAATTCTCATCAATTAGAAAATTATGATAATACTAATTTAAAAATATATGGAATAACTCCTAATGTATTGATGGCATCTTATTTACTTAAAGAAAAGTTAAATAAAAATGGTATTCCCTCAATAGTTGAAGATACTAATTTAACAGAGTTTTTAAATATTAATAGTTGGGATTATTCGATGAGTTATGCCGCTAGTAGATTATTAATATTAGATAAACAAAGTAAATATAATTCACTTAAATATTATATTGATATTCATAGAGATTCAGTTAATAAAAACACTTCTACTATAACAATAAATAATAAGAACTATGCTAAGATATTATTTGTTGTAGGACTAGAACATGATAATTATCAGTTAAATATTAATACAGCTAATGATATTAATAATCTTTTTGATAAGTATTATCCAGGGTTATCACGAGGTTTATATAAGAAGTCTGGCTCTGGAGTAAATGGTATATATAATCAAGATATTAGTAGTAATTCTATGCTAATAGAGGTTGGAGGATATGAAAACACTATTGAAGAAGTATTTAATACCATTGATGCAATATCTATTATTTTAACTAAATATATTAATGGTGAAATATGAAAAAGGGTAAGATATTTAAAAATATTGTATTACTAGTGTTTATTAGTTATCTTATTGTTTATATTATATCTATTTCTAGTTATTATGATTATCAATTACAGAAAAAGACTATATTAACAAGTGAACAAATAAAACTTTTTGAAAGTGATATATCACAGGGTAAAGATGTTTCATTAAATGATTATGTTATAAGTACAGAAAAAGACTATAGTAATAACTTAACAAGATTTACATATAAGATTACTTATAATATTAATAATTATATTAAAAATGGTATAGAAACATGTTTTAAGTTATTAAATAATTTAGTAGCAGATTAAATATCATAGTTAAGATACCTAGAATAAAGAATAACCTTGTAGATATATTATATTTTTTAGAATTAGGTATTAATTCACAAAACGATATTTGCAGCATAATCCCTGCGATTAACGAGAATAATAATCCTAGAATGGAATTATTAATAAATCTACATAGAAATAAGTATGCTAATATAGCACCTATAGGCTCACTTAAAGCTGATAATAATGTATATAATAAGGCTTTCTTCCTATTACCTGTAGCATAATATATAGGAACTGAAATACTAATTCCCTCAGGAATATTATGTAGAGCAATTGATAATGATAAAGAGAATCCTAAGAAAATACTATTATTAGTAGCAATAAAAGTAGCAATACCCTCAGGAATATTATGAATTATTATAGCTAGCATTGAAATAATACCAACTTTATATAAATTATCATTATTATAAGTACTATTAGGTAAGTAATAGTCAATTAAACTAGATATAACTATTCCCAAAACAATAAATAAAAATAATAGAGTAATTGTCCAAAAAGAATTATTTGTTATTTTTAGCAGGTTAATACTTTCAGGGATTAAGTCAAAAACAGATATAGTTATCATTACCCCTGCTGCAAAACTAAGAGAGTTAGCAATAATTTTATTTTTATTTTTAAAATTGAAGAAGATTAAAATTGATCCAAGAAGTGTTGAGAGGCCTGCTAATGTAGTTAGCAAAAATGCAATATAAGTATGATTCATCAATTATTCACCTAATTAAATATATGTATTATTATTTATAAAATAATATATAAAACTGGGTAATGAATTATATTCTTGTTAAAACTTTAAAATCTTCTTAAAAAATATAGATACCATATTTTACTTATAATATAAAAAATAATATAAGCAATAATAATAATGTAGTCTGGGAAAAGGAGATGCTTTATGGACTTAAAAAATCTTAAGACAAAAGTTTTAACTATTGTACTTCTAACACTTATTATTCCATTTCAAGTCTTTGCTTATTCGGACTACATTATTGCTGGTGGGGAAAATGTGGGAATTAAAATTAATTCTGATTATGTTATGGTTGTAGGTTCTTATGATATAGGCACAAAGCAAAATAATACTTTAATACCTGGTGATAAAATATTACGTATTAATGGTTATAAAATATCTTCTATTGATGAAATGCTTAATGTAATTTCTAAAACCATTAAAAATAATCGCATTGAAGTAGATTACATACGTGGAGCAAAAGAAAACACTACAACTTTGAATCTTGTTTTAGATGATAATGGTGTCTATAAGACAGGATTATATGTAAAAGATAGTATCACTGGAGTTGGAACATTAACGTATATAGATCCTAATACAAAATTATATGGAGCTTTAGGACATGAAATAATAGAGAAAAACACATCCTTGAAATTAGATATAAAAGATGGCGAAATATACCAAAGTAATGTAATTAGTATTGTTCCAAGTAGAAGTAATTCTCCAGGAGAGAAAAATGCAAACTATAACCAAGATAGTATCTATGGTACAATTGCCAATAACACTTATGCCGGAATATTTGGTAATTATACAGCAGTAATACCTGAAAAAAAGTTGTATAAAGTGGCTACTATTAATGATATAAGACTTACTAAAGCTCAAATGCTTACAGTTATTGAAGGAGATAAAGTAGAAAGTTTTGATATAACTATTGTTAAGTTAAATAATGGTTCTGATGGTAAAAATATTTTATTTCAAATAACTGATAAAAGATTACTAGAGAAAACAGGTGGAATAGTACAAGGGATGAGCGGTAGCCCAATTATTCAAGGCGATTATATTATTGGAGCAGTTACCCATGTTGTTGTTAATGACCCTACCAAAGGATATGGAATATTAATTACTAATATGTTAGAAGAAGCAGAAAAGTAAAGAAGCGTTTTGCTTCTTTTGCTTGATTTTTTTAAATATTGTGGTATTATATAAAGCACTAATTATTAGTATAATTATGAAGGGGGATGTACTAATGGGGTGCAATAAGATATTAAAAGATTTTTCTAAGGATATTGATAATTTACAATTTAAAATAGAACACTATAAATTATATAATATATATACATTCTTTGTAAGACTTCTATTAAAAAATGGTATTATGATAAGTAAAGGCTTTCCATTTATTTTATCATCTGTAATAGTACTTAATTCTAGTACTTATAAAAATAATAAAATATTTAAAAGAGATATTGTTCAAAAACCAGGATATATTCAAACTATTGATATGACTAATGGGAATCATGAAGAAAACGTTTGTGTTGAGAAAAGGAAAAATAAGATAGAGTATTCTAATGGTTGGACTATCAATAATCAGGGTTTATATGAAAGAATAGTAGTGTCTTTTAAAGTTAATAATAGAGTTGATTTAGAAAATCTAGATGATATATTAAATATGCCTGAAGATAAATTAAGAGAATTACTAACGGTTAAAGAGGTTAAAACAGTTATTCGTAAAGAGTTAAGCGAAGAAGATAAAATATATAATGATGATACTATTATAGTCACACAGTATATTAAATCAAAAGATGTAGAAGTATTAAGAAAAGAAACTGGCAAAGAGAACTTTGAACATTCTATGATGTATATACTTTCTGTTTGGTTATTTACAATATGGTTTAAAAAAGTTAAAAAGTTTTTAATTAAGACAGTTGTAGAAGATAAGCTAGGGGATAATCTTGCTATGCATCAATATGTTTATGAAGTAGAATTAGATGATTTAAAGAAGATTTTAGAAGTTAAAAAAGATAATTTAATGTTATTACAAAATGAATCACAAGATAAAGATAGAAGTTTAATAAAGGTAAGAAAGAAGTAGGGAGATATTTATGGAACAGGAGTATATTGATTCTTCCAAGAATGAGGAGTTTTTAGAACTTAATGGAAATGATTTAAGTGATTTACTTATGCAAATAGAAAAATATTTATTAGCATATAGAACTACTTTAGGATTACCTAAAAATATTACTTTTGGCTGTGAGATAGAATATGAGGGTTTATCAAAAAATGCAGTAGATAGATATATTGATAAACATTTAAATAATTGGGCATCAGATATAGACCTTTCTCTAATTGCCGGAGGGGAAGTTAAATCACCAGTTATGACAGATGATGATATTTGTTGGCAAGAACTAGACAAAATCTGCAAATATCTTACTAGAAACCACGCTGATACATTTCATTATGCTGGAGGGCATATTCATGTCGGTACTTGTGCTTTAGGAGAAGATATTAATGCTTGGCGTACTTTTTTAAAGTTATATGCACTATATGAAAGTGTTATATTTAGATTCGCATATGGTGATAAAATTAATTGGCGATTAAAGCAATTAAAGTATGCCAAACCAATAGCGGACTTTATATATTATAATTTGAAAGATATTAATTCAGCAAATTCAGTAGTTGATATTATGTTTATAATTACTTCATTACTTAAAGATAGAGCCTTTGCAGTAAATTTCTATAATGTTGATGCTATTAACCCTAATGATAATACTTATAAAAATACTATAGAGTTTAGATGCCCTAATGCTACAACTAATAGTATTATTTGGCAGAATAACGTAAATGCTTTTACTAAAATGTTATTAACTTCTAAGAATGGTAAATTAGATGAAGAACTCTTAGATTATAAACTTTTACATGAATTTATTCCATTTGGAAATACTGGATACTTATATAATATAGTTAATCTCAGAAAATGCCTAGAGTTTGTTGACTTAGTATTTAATAATAACTTAGATAAAGTATATTTTTTAAGACAATATTTAAAAGATTTAAAAGATGGTTATAAGTTAAACACTACTATTAAAGCTAAAAGATTTACTAAATAAGAAATATTGACTTTTATATTTAGTTTTGTTATAGTAAAAGTGCCTTAAGAAAGTATGGTGATAATTAGTGTATAGACTAGTACCTTTTAGTCAAATTAAAGAAAACAGTAGAATATTAATTCCAGAAATAGCAGAAGATAATATTGGACTTGAATGTTTATTAATGTATTGTGTAGAAAATGATATAGAAACTTACTCATCATGCGGTGATGTTCGCCCATATATTGATTTTATTATTAATGATAATACAAAGAATATATTATATACATTGAGTTCATTACTTATAAATAGTCAAGATGTAAGAGAATATATATCGGTTAAATTAGGCTCTATTGATGGAAATAATATTTGTAGAATAAGTTATTACGATAATGATAAGTTTAATATTTATGAATTCTTTGATATTATTAATAATTCTCTAAAAAAAGCGATTACTAAAGATAATTGTAATATAGAATTATGGGATAGTATTAATAATGTAGTTAAAGATATTAGTAAATATGGATTTGATAATTATCTAGAAGTTTTTAATAGCCCAGATATAGATAATATGGAAGATAATTATACTTATAGTTTAACTATTCATAGTACTAATTATAGAAAAATACATGATTTTCAAACTAAACATTTTCCATATCTTAGACAAGAATATAAAAACCAATGCTATAACAATTATACAATTGGGTATTATACTGATGAAGTAGATACTTTATTAACCAGAAAAAAACTAGTTAGAAAGAAATAGTATTATAAGATGCGATTTAAAAAAATATATATTGAAATAACTAATGCTTGTAATTTATCATGTAGTTTTTGTATTAAGAATAAAAGAAAAATTAGATATATGAATAAAGAAGAGTTTAAAACTATACTTTTTAAAATTAAAGATTATACTAAGTATATATATTTGCATATTTTAGGAGAACCTTTAATTCATCCTGATATTGAATATTTTATTAGTTTAGCTTCTAGTTTAGGGTTTTATGTTAATATAACAACTAATGGTTATTTAATAGATAAGATAAAAGATATAAAGAATATAAGACAAGTAAATATTTCATTACATAGTTATAATAGTAAATATAATTTATCTTTAGAAGAATATTTAAATAATATATATACTAGTATTGATAAATTAATTGAAAATAATACTTATATAGTTTTAAGATTATGGGCGTTTAATAAGAATGAAGATATTATTTATAAAAGTATTTGTAATAGGTATAAATTAGATAATTATGTATTAAATAAAGATAGTCAGTTAAAAATAAATAATAGATTATATTTAACAAAGTTTCATGAATTTATTTGGCCTGATTTAAATAATAACTATTATGAAGAAAAAGGTACATGTTATGGATTAATTGATCATATTGGCATTTTATGTGATGGTACAGTAGTACCTTGTTGTCTAGACTCTATTGGGATGATTAATCTTGGTAATATATATACTGATGATTTAGATAAAATACTTAGTTCTAAAAGAGTTGATAATATGATTAAAGGGTTTAAAAAACATACTAAAATTGAGGAATATTGTAAACATTGTAATTTTTTAGAAAAGTAGGAGGGAAAATATATGAAAAAAATATT
>CAZTTM010000003.1:0-13552 GCA_964616035.1 uncultured Muribaculaceae bacterium | reverse complement strand
AAAATATTTGATGAGTTTAAAACATTTATTGCTAGAGGTAATGTAATTGATTTATCTGTTGGTGTTGTAATGGGAACTGCATTTAGTAAAATTGTCACATCACTAGTAAATGATGTAATTATGCCTTTAGTTGGTATTGCTATAGGAGGTATTGACTTTACAAGCCTTTCAATAAAACTAGGAGATGCTGTAATTAGCTATGGTAATTT
This sequence comes from uncultured Muribaculaceae bacterium, assembly GCA_964616035.1. Taxonomy (GTDB): domain Bacteria; phylum Bacillota_I; class Bacilli_A; order RF39; family UBA660; genus UBA6414. The sequence goes on along the minus strand of CAZTTM010000003.1, from coordinate 13,343 downwards.
TATTCAAGAGATAGTAAACTTTTTAATAATTGCTTTCTGCATCTTTATTATTGTAAAAGGTATTAATAAATTAACAGAAAACCTAGAAAAATCTAAAGAAAAATTATTAAAGAAAGAAGAAAAAAAGAAAGAAGATACTCCAAAAGAAGAAGTTAAAAGTAATGAAGAATTACTTCTTATAGAAATTAGAGATTTATTAAAAAAGCAAGTAAAAAATAATAAAAAATAATGCTGAGATAAAATTAAGTTAAAAAGGTATTTCCTTTTTAATTTTTTTTTGCTATAATTAAGACATAATAGGGAGGCACAATAGTGGAAACAACATTATTTTTAAAATTATTAAGACACAATGTATATTATATTAAAACTGATTATGTAAATTATTATATTACAGTTCCTAAAAATACTACTAACGCTGTGAAAATGGTTATTGAAATAAAGTCTAATATGAATAAATATGATATTCAAAAAAATGATAAAGTATGGGTTGAAGAAAATGTAAAGTCTGTATTTAAAGATATTGATGATTATGATATCACATTGATATTACCAATATTTAATGATGAAATAGTTAATTATCTTAATGAAGCTAATGAAGATAATTATACTAAAATAGATGCAGTATGTGGATATTTAATCAATAATGCTTATAAAGTATTAAATAATAATAACTTACAAATTGATAATGAGATAACAGTAATTAATAGCGATAGATACCAATCATTCTTAAACTGGTTTATAAATAGATATTCTAGTAGAGTTAAAGGAATATCATTACTTGAATTAATTAGACAAGATAATACTACAAAAGTTGAAAATTATCAAACTATATCTACTCCTAATATGTCGTTTGTAGTAGGTACTAATGAACCAGAAGAAATTCCTATTGAAGAAGGAAATAACCTAACATTTAAAAATGATACTAATATAATTGATATGGGAGAAGATAAACAAAATAAAGGGTTTGCTTCATACTCATTGCTAGCAATATTTACAATTCTAGTATCCTTAGTTATTCTTTATATTGTATTTAAATAAAAAAATCCCAGTCTTTATAATTCTGGGTTTTATTATATCTAAAAAACACTAATAATACCAATAATGACACTAGCTACTGATAATACTAACATAATTATTACTAATACTTTAGAGAACGTTAACTTATATTTCTTTTTCTTTTTACTCATTTCTACACCTCAGTATAATTATACTAAATAAATGGAATAATTACAATAAGTATTAATATACTTAAGTAGGTGAAAATATGAAACATAGCAATATCTTTAAGTTAATTATTCCAAATACTAGAACAAATATTATAGCATTTAGTATATTTATTATTGGCATTATTACTGGATCAATATTTCTAATGGTAATAAATGCAAATGATAAAAACTTGGTAATTGAACATATTACAAAGTTTTTTAGTAGTATTAATTCATCTAACTATAATTATCTTAATAGTTTAAAGAATATGTTTAGTATAAACTTTTTCTATGTTATAGTAATATGGACTTTAGGACTTAGTATTTTAGGAATCTTAGTAAATATATTTTTAACTTATTTAAAAGGGTTCATTATTGGCTTTACTACATCATCATTAATTATTACATATGGGTTTAAGTCTATAGTAGCAGTTATTTTATATATTATCCCACATACATTGATTAATTCTCTAGTAATTATAATATTAACAATATATAGTATAACATTTAGTAGGTACTTGTTAATACAAATATTTCAGAAAAAAGATATGAAAACTAAAAACTTTATAAAAAAATATCTAATAATTTTATTAATAGCGGTAATGTTAACCTTAGTATCTAGTATTAGTGAAGTTTATTTATTTCCATTACTATTAAAACTAATTATTAAATTGTATGTGTAAGCTACTATAATACCAAACAAATAGTAGTTTTTTATAATAATATGTGCTATAATTATACTGTTATTTAGTGAAAGGAATGATTGTAGTGAAAACAGTAGTAGTAGGAATTTCTGGAGGTGTAGATAGTTCAGTAGCAGCACTTCTTTTAAAACAACAAGGATATAATGTTATAGGGTTATTTATGAGAAACTGGGACAGTAGTATTAATAATGATTATTTAGGTAATCCTAATTTAAATGATAATATTTGCCCACAAGAACAAGATTATAATGATGCTGTAAAAGTATGTGAAAAGTTAAATATTCCACTACACAGAGTTGATTATGTAAAAGAATATTGGGATAATGTATTTACTTATTTTTTAGATGAATTAAAGAAAGGAAGAACTCCTAATCCAGATGTTATGTGCAACAAGTATATTAAGTTTGATTTATTTATAAAAGCAGCTATTAATTTAAAAGCAGATTATATTGCTACTGGACATTATGCTAAAATCATTGATGGAAAATTATACAAAGCAAAAGATTTAAATAAAGATCAAAGTTATTTTTTAGCATATGTTGATAAAGAAAAGTTTAAAAACGTTTTATTCCCACTTGGAGATATAGAAAAACCAGAAGTTAGAAGAATAGCAAAAGAATATGATTTGGTTACTGCTAGTAAAAAAGATTCAACAGGGATATGTTTTATTGGTGAAAGAAACTTTACTAAGTTTTTGCAAAACTATTTGCCTAACCAACCCGGTAAAATTATTAATATTGACACTAATAAGGTAGTAGGGGAACATATTGGATTGATGTACTATACTATTGGGCAAAGAAGAGGATTAAACTTAGGAGGAAATGAAGATAAGAGTTATGTTGTCAAAAAAGATTTAGATAATAATATTTTATACGTATCCTGTGGTGAAGAATGTGAATCATTATACAGTACTAAAGCTATTATTGAAAAGTTTAATTTCTTAACTGATAATATGGCTGAATTAAAAAACTGCACATGTAAATTTAGATATCGTCAACAAGATATTAGCTGTCAAGTAGATGAAATTAACGAAGATGAGTTAACAATTACTTATGACAAGGCTAAAGCAGTGACACCTGGGCAATTTTGTGTTCTTTATAAAGACGGAAAATGTCTAGGCGGTGGAATGATTAGAAGCACTTTCTAATACTTGACATATTTTGTATAAATGATAAAATATTAATAGGAGGGTATGTATTATGACCACAGTAGAAAAAATTAATGTAATATTAAGAGAAGCCAACATATCTAAAGTTAATCTAGCTAAATATCTTAATGTATCTAGACAAATGGTATATAACTATTTAGATGGCGATGATTTATCTAAATTGTCAAATGATAAATGTCAACTGTTATTTAAATTATTAAATGTTAAAACAGAAGAAGAACTTAAAAACGTGGAATTGACTGATGAATATATTCAACAAGTAGGAAGCAAAATATTTAATTCTAAAAAAAGTCCTGTTAAGAAAAGTGAAATTATTGAATTAACAGGTTTAAGAAAAGAAGAGCAAGATTTAATTAGTGATATTGTATTTCAATTAAAAGAATTTTTAAACGAAGACAAGACAAAATCAAGTCAAGTATTACTTACATATATATGTCAATTTTTACAAGCCGTAGGCAATAATAAAGAAATGAAGTATATACTTGGATATGTTTCAAAATCATTAGGATACACAAATCCTAACGTATATGCATTTGAAGAAGAACAACAATTTATTTTTGAAAGTATTATGTATTCAGCTATGACACTTTACAATAATGGTGGAGCATCACGTACTAAATTAGCAGAATCTCATAAAAGATGGGAAACAGAATTATCTAGAAAGAATGAAGAAAAGCTTAGTAGGACACAAGAATTAAATACTGCTAAAGTACAGGCATTAAGAGAACTAGGGTATGATGAGATAAATGAAAGTAATGCTAGTGAAGTATTTGATAAAATTGCTGAAATACAGTCTAGATGGGCTAGTGTATAACTAGTCTTTTTTTGTTACCCCCCTACTTTCTAAATCAAGTTTTAGAGTAGGGGATGTAAACGACTTTATAAGTATATACATAATAATTTATTTATGCAATAAACTATTTATATTTATACGTAATCTTAATATTAAATTAAAAACAATTAAAAAGCATATCAATAATTTAATTTTATAATGTTAATGAAATTATAAAATTATTTATAGATAAAATCGCTAGTTTAAATTTGCATCGACATTATAAAATATGGATAATTATTCATCTGATGTAAGGCTTATTTATTTGTGAAATTTGCATCGAGAGTTGAAAAGATGTATAGTTGTTAACCTAAAAGATAAATTTGAATTTAACACGGTTTTACTAAAATGGCTTAAATTTGCATCGAGAATATAATAGATGAATAAATATTAATCTAATTAAATAAATTAAGATTATATATACAATAATATAATATAATATGTTATAGATATAGTTATTTTAAATAAAAACTTTGTAATTTTAATTATTTTCCATAACTTCCTATAATGTATATTATGTTAACTTCTATATTTTAACTAACAAATAAATTAACTATTTACTTGTTAGTATTTTAAGCTATTTATTTAATAAACTATATATTAAATTATTAAATTCATTAGTTATTTCTTCTAATCTAGATTCAGTTTTAGCTTCATATCTAGTTGTAATGTTTGGCCCAGTATTTGAGGCTCTAACTAAGGCAAATCCATCATCATATTTCACTTTAACACCATCTAAAGTAATAAATCTATATCCTTTATTAATACAATATTCTTTTACTTTATTAACTATTTCAAACTTAATACTATCATCTACAGCTATTTTATTTTCTTTAGTTGAATAATATTTATTTATTCCATCTAACATAGAACTTAATTCAACATTTAAATTAGAAATAGCTTCAATCAAACGTATTCCTGCATATATTCCATCATCATATCCTGGGAACTTATCTCTAAAATAAACATGTCCAGATAATTCTCCACCTAAAATATAATTACCTTCAGCACTTATTCTTCTTGTATATGAATTACCAGTTCTAGTTTCAACTGGTTTAACACCTAATTTAATTAATTCATCTTCTAAGACTTTACTACATTTAACATCAAAGAATGCTTCCTTCTTCTCTACTCTATTTACTAAATATTTCCACATAATAATTAAATATTTATCAATATCTATCATATTACCTTTTTCATCTACTACCCCTACTCTATCTCCATCTCCATCAAAAGCGATGCCTAGACTAGCCTTATTTTCAACGACAGTTTTTTCTAAAACTTGTAAATTTTCTTCAACAGATGGATCAGGATGATGATTTGGAAAACTTCCATCAGATATATCATATAGTGGTATATATTCAACATTTAATTTTTCAAATATTTTTTTGGCAATAATAGAAGTTGTGCCATTACCACAGTCATAGACAATTTTAAGCTTTTTAGGTAAGTTTATATTATTTGTCAATAAATCTATATATGCATCTTCAATATTAACATTTGATATTGTGCCAATATCATTGACAAAGTCTTTATTTGTAATTATATCATATATCTCCATAACACTGTTTCCACATGCATTACTAATGCCATCAAATGAAAACTTAAAACCATTATATTCTTTTGGGTTATGTGAAGCAGTTATCATAACACTACAATTTATATTAAAATAATTACTTGCGTAGTAGCACATTGGAGTACTAGCAAGACCTAGTCTATAAACATTAATTCCTGATTCAATTAATCCCTTTACTAAGTTTTCTTCTAATTCTATTGATGATAATCTATTATCATATGCAACAAGTGTCTTAGAAATATTTAATTTATGCATTTTACTACCTAATCCACGTCCAATTAAGTATGCAATATCACCATTTAAATCAGTATTATATATTCCTCTTATATCATATTCTCTAAACATATTTTTATTTAATTCCATTTATATCCTTCTTTCTTTTAATTATCCTCTTGGATGGTATAATTTATAATTTTCTTTTAATATATCATTTGATACATTTGTATATATTTGTGTAGTAGATAGATTACTGTGACCTAGCATAATTTGAATACTTCGCAAATCTGCACCATTATTAAGAAGATGCGTAGCGAATGAATGTCGTAGCATATGTGGAGAAATATTCTTATCAATGCCTACTTTAATACATTGTTCTTTTAGCATTTTAAAGAATCCTTGTCTTGTAATTGTATTACCATGATTATTTAAAAATAATGATTCACATAATCTTTTCTTAGTTAATTTATCACGATATTCATTTAAATAAATACTAATATAATTACAAGCAACATCACCAATAGGTACAATTCTTTCTTTACTACCTTTACCAATACATCTAACATATTTTTTTTCTAAGTTAATACTATTAATATCTAAATTAACTAATTCACTGACTCGAAGCCCAGTAGCATACATAAGTTCTAGCATTGCCTTATTACGATAATCATAAGCACTAACTAAGTTAATATTAAGTAATTTATCTATTTCTTCAATTGTTAAAATAGTTGGTAATTTCTTATAATATTTAGGCATTTCAATATCATTAATAATATTTTTTATTTGATAGTGTTTATTTAAAAATATATAAAATGATTTAAGAGAAGATATTTTCCTTGCAACACTATAAACACTATATTTCATTTTATCTAAGTATGCTAAATAATTATAAATATCTTCTTTAATTATTGATGTAATATCTTTATTTATATATTTTAAAAATAACATTATATCTTCACAATAAGAAAATATTGAATTATCAGATAAGTGTTTTTCTGATAATAGATAAGTTTGATATTTCATAATAAATTCCATATTTTTATCATTATTCATTCTATCATATCCTAACCTATTTACTTTTTAATTATAACACAAATATTTAATTTTAAATAGTATTTGATAATTAATTAATATTAGTTTATAATGAATATATATTGAAAGGAATTATGATTATGAATGAATTATTATCTATAAAATTAAGACCTAAGTCATTAGAGGATATAGTTGGTCAAGAACATTTAGTTGGTAAGGGAAAGATATTATATAACTTAGTTAAGAATAAGAAATTATTTTCGATGATTTTATATGGGCATCCTGGTATTGGTAAAACTTCGATTGCTTTAGCAATTGTTAATGAACTAGGTGTTAAATATCGTTCTTTAAATGCGGTTATTAATTCTAAGAAAGATTTTGATATTGTTGTAGAGGAAGCTAAAATGTATAATGGTATTGTTCTTATTATGGATGAAATTCATCGTTTAAATAAAGATAAGCAGGATTTATTATTACCATATTTAGAAAGTGGTTTAATTACATTAATTGGGATGACAACTGCTAATCCATATCATTCAATTAATCCCGCTATTAGAAGCCGCTGTCAGTTGTTTGAACTACATGATTTAACCTACGATAATCTTATTATGGCACTAAATAATGCTGTATCTTCAGGATATCTAGAGAATATTAAGATAGATAATGATACAATTGATTATATAGCCAAGTTATCAGGTAGTGATTTAAGATATGCTTATAATATTTTAGAAGTTGCTTATTATTCTACTAATAATGGGGAAATTACTTTAAAGCTTGTAAAAGATATTAATAATAAGCCAAATGCTTTTCATGATAAGAATGGCGATGGGTATTATGATTTACTTAGTGCTTTTCAAAAGTCTATTCGTGGTAGTGATGTTAATGCTGCAGTATATTATTTAGCAAGATTACTTAGTGGCGATGAAATAGATGCCGTATGCCGCCGATTAGCGGTAATTGTGTATGAAGACATTGGCCTTGCTAATTCCGCAATGGGTCCAAAAGTAATGGCCGCTATTGATTCTGCATTGATGCTTGGTTTACCAGAAGCGAGAATTCCATTATCATCTGTAGTAATTGAACTAGCCCTAAGTCCTAAATCTAATTCTGCTGAAATGGCTATTGATAAAGCTTTAGGAGATATTCAAGCGGGCAATACAGGAAATATTCCAGCACATTTAGTTAATGGTAATCCAGATTATAAATATCCCCATAATTATAAAAATTCTTATGTTAAACAACAATACTTACCTGATAAAATTAAAGATAGTGTATATTACTATCCTAAAAATAATAAGAATGAGAATGTTTTAAAATCAGTTATGGATAACTTAAATAAAATAAAAGACTCTTAGTATTTCACTAAGGGTCTATTTACTTATTGATTGCTGTTTTAAATTAGTATCATTACAATAATTATTAGCAAAACTTTCCATATAGTCAATAATAGCTAATTTATCTTTTAAACTAGTACTACTATCTTCTATTTGTTGCTTATAATTACTTAGTAATCTTGAAATAATTACATTATGAGTAACAGGAGTATATTGATTCTTCCAAGTAGATAATTGAGCATAGTATGAAGTTATTAGATTACTTAAACTCATATATCGCTGATTAATGTATTCATAAATAGATCTTTCTTTAATATAACGATAAAATGATATATCGCCTTTTTCTTTAGATAAAATACTATCAATATTATGGATTTGTTCATCTTTACTATTTAATTTATTTAAATAATTATCAAAATTATTAAGTAAGCCATCTAAATAAGTAGCGTCTTCATATTTAATCATTTTTCTATCAACAATTGAACTAATTATATTAATAAATGTAGTATAAAGATGAAAATCATTTTTTAATTTACTTATATCTGTCTTATAATTAGAATAGTCTTGAATATATTTATCATTATAAATAGTAAATATATCTTTCTTAAACAATTTTATACTATTAAGTCCTTTAAGTTTCATAATATAGCCAATTTTTTTCTTAATTGCAGCTATCTTATTAGATAGTTGTACTAAATTAGCATCTGGACTACCATTAACAGAATGTGTTAAGAAATCACTTAATAATGAAATATCATTAAGTTTCTCCCTGCGTACTTTTAAATCAACATCATCTAATATTATAGTCTTTTTATATTCATTTAAATATCTTGCTACCTCATGTTCAGTACTTGGAAATCTATTTGTAAACTTGTTAATTTCACTAGTCTTAGATAAGCAATTTTGTTTGATATCTAATCTATTCTTACTAGACTTTTCATAATATAAATCATTTATTTTTTGCTTTAAATCTTCTAATTTAGTATTAAGCATAATGTCATCAATATCAAATTCTTCTTTAATATCTCTATTTTCTAAGTCAGATATAAATTTATCTTTAACTTCTTTATCATAATCATCAATAACAATTTCTGCTACAATATTAGATTCTGTTTCGATATTGCGAATATCATTAAGGCATTTTTCATACTCATCTTCTATTGACTTTAACAGGTTTTCACTATCCTTGTTAATGTCTAATCTTTTTAATAAATGATAATATCTATATAAGATATCATATTGCTTTAATAAATATTGATGCTGGATTCTTTCATATACTCTTTCATATCTATATAATGGTTGTTGTAATAAATCATATGATAAATCATATGACTGATTTAATATAGTATCACGAGATAAAAAGTTTTGCCTTTCAGCATATGCTTCATCTATTTCTTTTGATGATGGTGTAGCCCCTGTTCTAAAGCCTAAACTTGCTAAAGCGTCTTTATACATTCCAGCATATTTTTCATTTTCTTTGAAGATATTTAACCTACTCATTATTATCGTCTCCTATCATAGTTTAATTATATCTAATTAAGGTTTTTGTGTCAATTATTTATGATTGAATTAATTACAAAAGATGATAACAATAAACCTGCTACTGAAGGAACTGTACTTATTGAAGATATTTTCTTTTCATTAATTTTTTTAGGTTGCTCTTTTGAACAAACTACATATATTTTCTTATTTATTTTTTCATCTTTTATATATTTTCTTAGTATTTTAGCAATAGGATCATAACTTGTTTTATCTAATGTTGTAATTTCTAATTTAGTAGGGTCTAATTTATTACCAGTACCCATTGAAGATATAAAGCCTATTTTATTTAGATAAGTATATTTAATTAGTTCTTTTTTTACATTTATTGTATCACAAGCATCAATAATATAGTCTATTTTATAATTATCCAATGTATCATATAAATTATCTTTAGTTAAATATTTATCAATTGTTATAACATGACAGTTAGGATTAATTAATTTAATTCTCTTCTCCCATTCATAGACTTTTTTCATACCAATATTACAAGTATTAGATATTATTTGTCTATTTATATTAGATATATCAATAGTGTCATAATCTATAATTATAATATTACCTATACCAGCTCTTGTAAGCGATTCTACTACATAGCCCCCTACTCCACCTAGTCCTATTACCATAATTGAGCTATTTTTAAGTTTATTATAATTATCTATTCCTATTAATTTTATTTCTCTATCAAACATAACTTCACCTCTTTTAGACATAAAAAAACCCGGAGAATCGATACTAGTAGATAAAACCCGCGCGCATATCACACAGGTGGGTTATCACAACAAGTTAATTAGGATTCTTATTTAAAAATAAGCATTCAACACATAACAAGTATTAGATTCCCTAAATATATCTTTAGTCGGTTTTAAATTAAGTTGTCGTATCCTCTAGGTACCTTAATTATATCATAATTATTATTTGATTGTCTATATATTTAGATTTATTTTACATTAAATATTATACGTAATTTTAGTACTTACCTCGATGCTATCTACTTCATTAGAAAGTGATTCAACACTTTGAAATGCTTCATCAAGAATACTTATTGCTTTATCATAGGCTTCTTTAAATTGCTCTGTTTTTGCAATTAAAGCTGTCTTTTCTTTAATTTCTTTTTCACATGCCTCAATAGCAGCATTATCATATTGAATGGTAGTAGTTTTATTACCACTATCATCGGTTGTAGCTATTGATGTTCCTTGCTGTAATGTTGCTAATTTTGTCTTTAATTCTGCAAGTTCACTTTTTAGACTATCTAATAGACCATCATCTAAATAGTCATAACTACAATCATCACCAATAACATCAGTTATTAATCCTATAGCACTTTCAATAGCACTACAAAAACTATCTGACACAGAGTTAAATTTAGTAAATACACTTTGAAATTCACTTAGTTTGGCTCTGACAGTATTCCAAATGTCTCCAGATAGTTTGCTTGATGTTCCATTAACAAAGTCTGATAGTGTTCCAGCAATAGTTTTAGAAGTACTAGTATCATTACTTAAAAAATCTTTTTTATATATTTCACTTGCTTCAGTTAGTTCACTTAAATAAACTTTTGCCATATACTAGACCTCCTTTGGAATATTAATATCATTAATTGTTAATGTTTGACAATAACTATCTTTTAAAATTACCATAACTTTATTATCTTTTACAAATATTTTTTCTATAATACTTTTATCTTCAAATGATGCATATATTTTGTTTAATATTGTTTTATAATTTGCTTCATTATCTAAATTATACTGATAATTTATCTTAACTACTTTATCATTATCTACTTTAACTAATATTTTGTGTCCATCAGCATAGGTATGTTCTATAACATCATCTCCAGATAATATAATATCTTCATCATCTGGTTCATTTCCATCATCTGATGGAGTATATGGAGCTTTCGGATTAGAAGGATCATCTGATGTTTTAGGTACTTCATTTGCTAAGGCATTATCAACATCAACTATATACTGAGCGTATGATACTATTGCTTCTGTTTCTGAAGATAAATTACTATATAGTTTATTTACTACCTCCATATAATAACTTATATAACTAGATATTATATCAAAAATACCTCCAGATACTTGTGTACTCATCTTTTTTATATTTGAGTATGATGCACTATTTTTTAAAACTCCTCTAATATTATTCATACTATCACATACATATTGTAAATCAGAGCTTACATAACTTGTAGACGAAGTATTTACATTTAATAATTTTAAATCGGATAAATCAGATAAATTACCATTTAAATTGATAGCACTGATATATTCATCTTCTTTAGTTCCAGAAAGGTCAGTTAGTATAACACTATTAGAACTACTACCAGTATCTAGCGTATCTCTAAGCAGTGACATATCAACAGTATTATTATTTCCATCTCTTAGATAATATCCTTTACTACTATTAACACTAGAATTTTTACCTAATATATATGGCACGATAAATTGCATAACATCAATACTTGCACCATCATGACAGTTTTGATTATTATCTCTATAATTCTCAACAGTAGTAGATAGATTATATGTTGTAATTCCACTATTAGAGAACTTTGAAGTTTGTCTTAAATGATCAAATTGCCCATCTACTAATATAACAGAGAAATTATCTCCTGTACCAGTTGGATTAACTCCTGAATAGGCATCTGATGTACTGCTTGCATAATATACGTTATGTTCGGGAGATGTTCCATCAATAGATATACAAGTTGTTGCAACATCAGGATGTGCTATACTAAACTTTGCAGCAGCATTAATTGAAGATGGTGCAGAATAACTAAATCCTGTAGCAATTGCTCCGTCTACATTACATCCTAATGAAGTTAATGTATTATAGCCTATCTCTGTAGCATTACTAATAGAACTGCTCCCTGAATCAATAACTAATATAGCATTATTTAATTGATTATCAGTAAAATACTGATTAATTAAACTTCTATTATAAGTTGTATCTCCATATCCCGGAGTATATGATACAACATATGCATTTTCATTTAAATTTTCAGGAACAATTATTTTAGTGCCACTATAAGATACTTCATACGTACCATTACTTGTTTTACTTACATTACTACTTCCATATTGACTTACTAAATTGCTATATACATCATTCATATTACATCTCCTCTATGATTACTATTTATAATCTAACATATCTATATATTGATGTCAACTTATTTATTGGTATTAATCTCTTATTTTAATATGTGTTTCACGTAGTTGTTTTTCAAATACTTCTCCAGGGCAACCCATCATAGCATCTGATCCATTAGCGGATAATGGGAATGGTACCATTTCACGAATATTTTCTTCATCTTTTAATAACATAAGTATTCTATCAATACCAGGAGCCATACCAGCATGTGGTGGAGCACCATAACTAAATGCTGTATATAGTGATGGAAATTTAGATTTAACTACTTCTTCATCATATCCAGCTAGTTCAAAAGCTTTCTTTAATATTTCTGGGCTATGATTTCTAACACCACCACTAGCCATTTCATAACCATTACATACGAAATCATATTGGTATGCTAAAATATCAAATGGGTTTTTATTTTCAAGGGCTTCTAAACCACCTTGTGGCATAGAGAATGGATTATGAGAAAACTCAATACTGCCATCTTCTTCATTCTTTTCATAGAATGGGAAATCGTTTACTATACAAAACTCATATTTATCTTTGTCTATTAAATCAAGTTCTTGTCCTAATTTAATACGCAATAA
>CAZTTM010000002.1:28254-29585 GCA_964616035.1 uncultured Muribaculaceae bacterium | reverse complement strand
AGGAGTAACCTTGCCATTTCTCTCATATGGAGGTTCAAGCCTACTAAGTAGTTTACTTGGAATGAGTATTCTATTAAATATAAGTAAGTATAATTACAAATAACAATTATTTACATTATATAAAAATTAGTATATAATTAACTAAACAAGGAGGAAGAAGTATGATAAAATTAGTAAAGCGATGGTGCTTATTATTTTAATACTAACATAAAAATAATAAGAAAGAAGGTAAACAAATGAAAAAAATATTAACAGGACTAAAACCAACTGGTGAACTAACACTAGGAAACTATTTAGGCGCTATAAAACAAATGGTTGAAATGCAAAATGACTATGAATCATACTTATTTGTTGCAGACTTACATGCATTAACATTATTTCAAGACCCAACAGAATTAAATAATAGAATTAGAAGATTTATTGCTATGTATCTTGCATGTGGTATAGATCCAAATAAAAATACTATCTATATCCAATCAGAAAACGAATATATCCCATGTATTTCATGGTTATTAGAATGTACAACATACCATGGCGAAGCAACAAGAATGATTCAATTTAAAGAAAAAAGTAAACAAAATAAAAACTTTACAATAGGATTAATGACATATCCAATATTAATGGCTGCAGATATTCTATATTTAGATGCTGACTATGTTCCGGTTGGAATTGACCAAAAACAACATGTTGAATTAGCACGAGATATAGCTGAAAGATTTAATAATAAGTATGGGGTAACATTTACATTACCAGAACCATTAGTCAGTACTAGTGGTACAAAAATAAAAGATCTAAAAGATCCAACAAAAAAAATGAGTAAATCAGAAGAAAATCCACAAGGTGTTATAAGTATGTTTGATACACCAGAAGAAATATCTAAAAAGATTATGCGAGCTACAACTGATAGTGATAATACTATAAAATATGATGAAGAGAATAAACCAGGAATCTCTAATTTATTAAATATTGCATCATTAATAAGTGGCAAAACAATAAAAGAACTTGAACAACAATTTGCAGGTAAAGGCTATGGCGAATTTAAAAAGTTTGTCGCAGACATAACATCTAATCATATTAAACAAATACAAGAAAGATATACCCAAATATTAAACAGTGCTGAATTTGATGATGTGCTAAATAAAGGAATATCAAAATCTCGTGAATTAGCCAAAGAAAAATATGAATTTATGAAAATTAAAATGGGATTATCACGCAAAGATTTATCACAAAAATAGCCATAAAGAAGAAAGCATATTCTTCTTTTTTAGTTTACACTTGCTTGTAAAATACAGCAAATTTTAAGAAAAGTATTGTTTTTTTTTTTTTTTCTT
>CAZTTM010000002.1:0-28244 GCA_964616035.1 uncultured Muribaculaceae bacterium | reverse complement strand
TTCATCAGGAAGTTTATGGTGTCATGTCATTTTGGTGAAGTCAACGAGATTTGGTGTTGGATTTTTTGGGGGGTTATTTAGGGGCCTTGGAGGGCGGCAAGAGGATTTTTGGGAAGAATTAGATGAAAAAAGGATGTGAAATGGTCCTTGGGTGATTGGTGATGACTTTTTTTTTTTTGTATGATTCTTTTGAGGATATGGGAGGTGGAATCATAAGTAAATCAAAAAGAAATGGTTATAATATCGCCTCTAAAGTAGTTATTATAATAACTATTGCACTAGTAGGGATTGCAGGGTATGTATTTTATAAAGCAAATAACGTACTAAAACCAGATTATGCACCAGGAGTAATTGATAAAAATGCAGTACCATTACCAGACGATGAAGAAAAAAATAATGCCCCAGAAGGTGGAGGCTCTGTTTCACTATCGTATTCAGATAAGGTTTCTATTGATTTATCAAAAAAAGAAATACAGCTATACTTTAAAAATCCATCAAAGTCAACGCATAATATGGTTTTGGAAGTCGTAATTGAAAGGGAAGGCAAAGAAACTTCCTTGCGTAAATCTGATTTACTACCTACAGGATATGCAATATATAAATTAGATTTAACAAACGAAAACATCCAAGAAGGCGGTTATGATGGTGAGTTCAAAGTCTATTATTATGACGAAGAAACTAGTGAAAAAGCAGTTGTTAATACAAAAATACCAATAACAATTGCAGTTGAATAAAACAAAAAAGGAGAGAAGAATGAAAAAAATAAATAAGATTATAGGTGGTTTAGCGGTTGCAGCAATGCTAGGAGGATTTTTAGGAACAGAAAGCATAAATGCTGAAACTCTAGGTAGTGAGGGGAGTTCAAGTAAAGATGTAGTTATTGACTCAGTTAATGAAACAGAAACATTCAATGTCACAATAAACTGGAGCAAGTTAGTATATATGTACAATAAAGTCACTGAAGACAGTTATGCATGGTCAGCATTTGGTGGCACAAATGAAGGCGGTAGCATATACAATAACTGGATTGAAATAACTAATGATGGAATAAATCCAATTAATACTGAGTTTTCTTTCAACTCAAGCATAAACGGCGTGACACCAAACTTTACAATGAAAACAGAGTACTTAGGTGATGGAACATGTACAAAAGCTACAAGTACATCTAACAATTTTACAGTGTATAGTGACGGAAAAGCTGAAACATTATGGGGGGAGAGTTTTACTCAAACACATACTCAAAATAGTGATTCAAGATATTTACTATACTCTGATGATACATGTACAACTTTAGTACCATCAGGAACTTCATATGATGCTAATGCAAGTTATTATTATGTTGCACATAAAACATATAGTGCTACTACATCAAATGGAAATACTGTAGAAGTTGCTGGAAGATTTTTACCAAGTGAAAGAACAATCGCAAGTGAATATTTAAAAACAAAATCATATCTAACAAGTACTGCAAGGGTAACTATGGAACTAGAAGGCGGTTCACTTGAAGATGTTAAAGCAGCATTAAGCACAACTGATAAAAAAATTGGTACTTTAACAGTCACAATTTCCAGTAGTCAAAACTAATATATGAAAAAAAACATTATATTACTATTATTTCTATTACCATTTGCAATAATATATGCAGATGAATATAGCAAAGATGTTATAATATCCGAAATTAATACACCATCCATAAAAGATTTAGATATATCATGGGATAGTATGGAGTTTACTTATGTTGTAAAAGAAAATTATAAATACGATATTAATAACCATAAATATATAAAGAATGATATTAAATATTGGGAAACAACAACTAATAACATAAAAATTAATAATAAGTCTGTAAACAGTATTAAAATAAATTTGCTTTTTAATAATTTGAATAGCGATATCAAAGGAAAGTTTAATAACAACAGTTTTGTTATTAAACAAAATGAAGAATATAATGTTAAATTAGAAATTGACGGATATTTAAAAAATGATAGTAAAGAAATTATAGGTACAATTGAAGTTGTTGTATCATAAAAAATGAACTGGAACGAAAATGTTTCAGTTTATTTTGAATATGGAGGAAGTATGAATAAAAAAAGTTGGTATATTGGCCCTGCTATAGCAGTTATATTGCTTTTACTAAGTATAAATTACTACAAGGATAAATCAAGCTATACAAAACCAGATTTTGATAGCAAGGCGATTACTGGAGTTCCATCATTAACCGAAGAAGATGATTATAAAGAATTATCCCCCGAAGGATTATATAATATTTATCTATCTAGCACACCTAATCTTATATCAAACAAGTTATATCTATATTTTACAAATGACGATAGCAATAATGTTTACCTAAAAGTCAAAATATATAAAGAAAATAAATTAGTAGGAGAATCAGGATTAGTTAAGCCAGGAGAGTATATAGAATATATTAATGTAAAAAACATTACCAAGAATGATGAAATTATAATTAAAGTTTTGAGTTATAATAAAGATAGTTATTATAGTGAAGGAACACTTGAATTAAATATGGAGATAAAATAGATGAAGAAAATAATAAAACTATTAGTATTAGCGATTTGCTTAATATACAATACTGATAATATCCTAGCTAAAGAAGTAAAAGGTAAGTCTATATACATAGAAGATGAAACGATATATAAAGAAACATTAGATTTATATGCTACAATAGAACTAGAAAAAGCCCAAATAACAATCTATAATACTACCAACACAAAATACACAATTAAACTATTAGAAGTAAAAAATGATGATGCAATAGAATGGTTAAAAGCAAATAATATAATAACAACTGATGAATATTATATATATAATCTATTAATTTTAAACGAAAATAACGAAATAATTGAAACACCATCATTTAGTTATGATAATACACTTGATGAAATATATTTAATGAAAATAGTTGATAACAATGGTAATATATCACAAAATAATAAAATAAAAAGTAATAACTTTATCATTATAGAAAGAAACAGTAAGATAAAAGCTATTAATTATGAGAAAACACAAGGAGGAAGTATAATAGTTGATGGCAAAATTATTGATGAAAATGGAATATATTATACATCAAAAGATATTATCATAAGAAGCGATGCAGGATATTGCATAGATAAAGTTTATATTAATAATGTTGACATAACAAGCAAAGTTGAATCAGGAATTCTTAAATTAGATGAATATAGTGAAATAAATTTAAAAATTACATTTGCAGAAGATATTCAAAAAGATACAAGTACAAAGTATAATATTTCTGGTAAGATCATATATAATGGTATGCCTTTATCTAATGCTACAATAGAATTACATAGCAATAAAATGATTACAAAAACAGATAGTAAAGGAATGTTTTATTATAATGATGTTGAAAAAGGGCCTCATTCTATTACAGTATTATATAAAGAAAATGTAATAGGTTATTCAGAATTCAAAATAAATACTAATGATAATGGAACAGGTGTTATAGAACTAAATAAAAATAATGAAGTTCCCATTGATAAAAATATTATACTTTCAATAAACACAGATACTGATTATAAAATTGATATTTCATCACAAGAGGAATATAACAAGATAGATATTCAATATAACAAAGCAATAGTCATAACAATAATTATATTCGTTATACTACTAGTTATCATATTATTTATACTTTTAATATTAAAGAAAAAGAAAGAACAAAAAACCTATGGCAACTAAAAAGCATAGGTTTTTTAATCATCACAAAATATTTACAAGCTCTTTATTTATAAAAAAAAATAATGTATAATTAAACTAGGTGTTAGATATGATAGATATAAATAGTAGTAAAATAAGTTGTACTAAAAAAATAGAAAGTTATTTAAAACCAATAATCGTATATATACCACTAGAAAGTAAAATGCAAATAACTTATCAACCACTTGTAAACATAGGTGATTATATATATAAAGGAGAAGTAGTTGCCATTAATACTACAATAGATTTCCCCATTCATTCATCAGTAAGTGGCTACTTAGTGGCTATTAAAGATATGATGATAGATACTGGAAAAAGAGTACCATGTCTTGTTATTGAAAATGACTATAAAGAAAAATATAAAGATAGAGTCGGTGCTAAAAGAAATATATCATTATATAGTAAAAAAGAATTTCTTTATATGTTAAATAATTCAGGAATAGTAGGCTTAAGTGGCAATGATTACCCAACAATTTTAAAATATACTAATAAAAATGATATTAAATGTTTAATAGTAAATGGCATTGAGTGTGAACCATATCTAAGCTCTGATAATGCTATAATGTATCAAAACTGTGAAGAAATATTAGAAACTATTGATGCTATGATGGAGATATTAAAAATTGATAAATGTTATATAGCAGTTAAAGAAAATAATGACAAAGTTATTAACAAATATTTAAAATATATAAATAGTTATCCTAACATTAAATTATATGGTATAGCAGATGCATATCCAAGTGGTTGGGAAAGATACTTAGTTAAAACAATATGTGATGTAGAATATAATAAATATCCAATTGAAAAAAATATAGTTGTAGAAAACGTTGCAACAATATATGCTATATATGAATTGCTAAAATACAATAGACCACTTACTGATAGAGTTATCACAATTAATGGTGAAGGATTTGCAAATAAAGCAAATGTTAAAGTGAAAATAGGAACATTAGCCAATGAGTTAATAGCATCTCTTGGTGGATATTCTAAAAATAAAAAAGACTATCTTTTTATAGCGGGTGGACCATTATCAGGAAAAAGTCTACCATCAGATGAATTAGTAATCACAAAAAATTTATGTGGCATTACAGTTATTCCTAATAGTATAGAACCCCCAACAGAATGTATCAAATGCGGTAAATGCATTAAAAATTGCCCAGTTAATATTCTACCAGTAATTATTATGAATAACATAAATAACAAAAAAGTCTTAAATAATTTGCATACCAGTAAATGTATTGAATGTGGAATGTGTAGTTATGTCTGCCCAGCCAAAATAAATGTTAGAGAATATATAAAGAAAGCCAAGGAGAATAAATAATGCGAGAATTTAATATTAGAAAAGGTATATATTTAACAAGTGATAATAGTACTTCAAAACTAAATAACAATATATTAAAATGTCTTGGTATAATATTACTATTTAATTTTTGTAAATATGGTTTAACTAATTATACTAATACCAAAGATATTACCACTATTTTCAGCACTATAATAACTTATATAATACCTATTATTACTACTATAATTATCGCTATAACTATTAATAAACTTATAAAGAAAAGCAATAAACTACTAACAAGTAATAACTTAATACCTACTATTATCTTACTAATATTTATAAACCCTAGTATTAATACAATAGTATTGACTATCATATCAGCTATACTAACTATATTAACAACAATCAATATTAAAAACATTGATGTAAACTTATTAGCAGTCATCTTACCAAGCCTATGGAATATTCTTTCAAAAACAAATTTAACCCTAGAAAATCCATTATATAATCTATCAAAATTAAACTATATGGGTACCTATAATGAAATAATGGGTAAGTTTGGAAGTGTTTTAGATTACTTAATAGGTAATATATATGGAAATACTTCTATAATATTATTAATAATTATCTTAATATATTTATATTACAAGAATCAAAGTAAAATAAGTATTGCTATATCATGCATATTATCAGCATTCATTATGTTCTCTATTATAGGAGTATTTAATAACATGTGGTATTTCTATGGAATATTTAATATTAGTGTTGGTGATTTATTATTTATCTTAATATTTGTATCAATGGACTCTAAAACTAGTCCAATATTATTGAATAACCAAATAATCTATGGTATAATAATAGCCATATTTCTAGTTATACTTAGATTTATCTTTCCAATATACTCAGTAGTATTAGCTATAGCACTAAGCAAACTATTAGTATATTTGTTAGATAAATTAATATATAACAAGAAATTAGCTAATATAATATATGTAATATTAGTCTTATTACAATTAATAATACCACTAACAATTACATATCTTTTATAGGGGGATATCTAACAAATGAATGACAAAAAATATGAAGTAAAAAATGACCTGAAATTAAAAATGCTTATGACTAAAGAAACATTAAAAGGTTATAAACCATTTTTAAATCAAAAAGAATTACAAGGAATAGTAAACTCTTTATATGGCTTATATCATGATGCAATAACTATTCAAGAGTTTACAGATAACTTAAGCCCTCAAGAAAGGATATTTTTAAGTTCTAAATATCATAATGAAGATTCATACTATAATTCTGATTATCTATATCATATCATTGAATATAATAGAGAAAAGTATTTTATAGCCAGTGATGGGTATGGAAATGTTGATTGCTTGTCAATATTTAACTTAAAAAGAATAATACCTCAAGTATATGAATACGCTAACAGTATAGATAGTGAATTATCATTAGAAGGATTATGTCATATCTTACATAGTTTAAATGCAAAATGCACTAATATTGAAGCAACAATAAAGCATCATCAAATTGAAGCTTTGATAAGAGCATATATAATAGATGGTATACTTAAAGATTTAACTCTAAGAGGAGAAGATGATGGCAAAATAAATGAATTCATTAATACATTAAACAAAGAATTCAATATGAATATTGTTATGCCAGAAGTAAATATAAAGAAAAGAAAAAAGATTAAACAATAAAATCAGCACAATAATCAGTGCTGATTTTATTTATTCCCTAATTAATATTTTTTCAATATAAAGTACAGCTAAATACATAAGATAAGACACAATCATTAAAATAACTATTCCCGCTATTACTAAATCTAAATTAAAAACTTGTGATCCATAATTAATTAGATATCCAATTCCTTTCTTTGAAACTAGAAATTCACCCATAATTACACCAATTAATGACATACTAACATTAATCTTTAAAGAACTAATAATAGTTGAATAACTACTAGGCAAAATTACATATTTAAGAATTTGTATTTTAGTAGCTTTTAAAGACCTTAATAATTTAATTTTGTTATAATCAGTATTCACAAAACCATTATATACTGTTATGATTGCTACAATTACTGAAATTAGTAAAGCCATAATAATAATTGAACTTATATTAGCACCACTATAAATAATAATAATTGGCCCTAATGCTACCTTAGGCAAACTATTTAATATTGTTAAATAAGGATCAAATACTTTATATATAAACTTATTATACCAAAGAACAATTGCTATAAATATACCAATAAGTGTTCCCAACATAAAACTAATTAATGTCTCATATACTGTAATCCATATATTATTAAATAAATTATTTTGTCTATATAAACTAATAATAGCCTTAATAACCTTTGAAGGAGAAGAAGATATAAAAGAGTTAATTATATTATTCCTTGCTAAATATTCCCATAAAAGTAATAACATAATTAATATACTTATTTGAGTAAACTTAATTAAAAAATTATTAATCTTCTTCTTCTTTATATAATACTTATACTCATTACTATACATGAAAATCCAACTCTTTCCATATACTTTCATAATATTCACTAAACTCTTTACACTTTCTATTATTAATAGGAGTACTAGAATTAGTTAACTTAACATCAATAATCTTTTTTATCATAGCAGGTCTACTAGTAAGAATTACAATTCTATCAGCCATAGAAATAGCTTCAGCAATATCATGAGTAATCATAATAATTGTTTTCTTTTCTTTCTTAATTATCTTATACACATCATCACATACTGCTAAACGAGACTGATAATCAAGAGCGGAAAACGGCTCATCTAAAAGTAATATATCTGGTTTAGTTGCCAGTGTTCTAATCAAAGCAACTCTTTGAATGTTATGAAGACACCTTTAGTTAAATCAAAAATCCCATCTGATTTTAATCATTCTTTTATTATTAATTATCTTACCTACATATATCTTATCAACAAATTCATCAACAATTACCTTATTTAATTTATTAAAACATTTATATTTATCTGTAATATCATCATTAAAATAATTTTTATAATAATTTATCTTATTATCTATAGATTTAATATTATCTTCAATAATCTTTTTATCATTCTTATAATCATTAGAAAGCTTTATAAAATATTCATCAGTAACAATACCATCAACCTTATCTTCATAAAGGAACTTTAAATAATTATCTGTTTTAGAAACCCTATTTCTTAACTCACTTTGCTGCCTAATTAAAGCACTAATCTTATTTATAACAATTTTCTTATCTAAACTATACTTTTTTAATAATTCACTATCATAATATTTACTAACTAATGTATTGACTTCTTTAAGCATAATACCTTCTAACATATCATAACGTATAGATTTATTAAGACAATTATTATTCGAGCATACTAAGTATTCATGCCTTTGTGAATTCTTTTTCTTCATAATACTATTACACTCCATACAGTAAACTTTCCCAGAGAAAATATGTACTACACCTAACTTTTTAGAAGCTTTTTTACGACTATTAATAATAGACTGTACTTTATAAAAAGTATTTATATCAACAATACCTTCATGAGTATTTTCCTTTCTTATCCATTCACTTTTTCTTTTATTTATAATTTTATGATTCTTATAACTAACAGTTGTTCTTTTACCTTGCACTAGATTACCAATATATATTTCATTAGTTAATATCTTTTTAACAGCACTACAATTCCATTTGATTTCATCACGATTCTTATTACTAATTATATTTAATTTACACCCTTTATGATACTTATATAAAGAAGGTGATGGAACACTATTATTATTTAAATACTTTGCAATTCCAGTAAATCCTAACCCTTTTAAATACAAATTATAAATATTTTTAACTATTTCCGCACCAATTTCATCAATAACAATTTTATTATTATCAATAGGAGAAACTTCATAGCCTAAAGGTGCAAAAGGGGAGATAAACTCACCTTGCATCATCTTAGAATTAAATGCACTTCTAATATTGTTTGATATATCTTCTAAATACCATTCATTAACTAATCCATTAATTTGTCTAGCTTTCTTATTACCAAAATTATCCGTATCAGCATTATCAGCAAGCCCAATAAACCTAATATTCCATTCAACAAATTTATTATTTATATACTTTTCAACAATTTCCATATCTCTTGAGAACCTCGACTGACTTTTACACAAAACTATATCAAGATTACGTTTTTCACAATCTTTAATTAATCTTTCAAACTCTGGCCTGTATGTTCCAGCACCTGATAAATCTTCATCACAGTATTCATCTATTAAATAAAACTCATCATGTCTATTAATATAATCCACTAGCATATTCCTTTGATTTTTAATAGATTCACTATAATCATTTTTATTAATTTTATCTTTGTCTTCATTAGATAATCTTAAGTATATTCCTACTTTCAATTTACCAATAATATCTAATCACCCCTAATTAGACTCCATAACATTCATAATTACACTTAATTTCTTATTAATAATATCTTTCATTTCCAATTCGCTAAACTTATTATCAAACAACATAATAATTTCATATTCCATAAATCACCAATCTTCACTCATATTTTATTCTAATAAGTTAGAAATAGAATAAATAAAAAAGCCACAACCATTGTCATGACTTATAATTTATCTGGAATAAGTTTATCTAAATATAAAAGTATTTGCTCTTTATTATACTTATCCTTATTAATAATCCAATCAACTCCAATATTTATTATCCCACCAAGATAAAATTTTGAAATAATATCCGCTGGAATATTTGATCTAATTATTTCTTGACTATCTTTTAATCTTTTAGCTAAATCACGGTTTGCAACATCAATTAAAAAATCAACAAATATTCCATTTTTATTATGAGAAAGTATTGCACTATAAATCTCTCTTTTACTATCTATATGATCAATTAAAATCTCTAAAAGTTCCATAAAATATTCTTTAGACAAAGATTCAACTTCATTCTTATTTAACTCCACTAGCAAATTATCTTTTAAATCTTCAATAAGTGCTAATAACAATTCATACTTATCTTCATAATGTGCATAAAAAGTTGAACGATTTATTAGTGCCTCTTCACATATATCTGATATTTTAATCTTCTCAAATGTTTTATTTTTCATTAAAGTTGTCAGTGCTTCAAATAGTATTTTATTAGTTTTTATAACCCTTAAATCAGTTTTATCATTCATTTCTATCGCCTCAATATAATTATATTGCAAAAACAGCAAAAAAACAATTAACATACAAAAAGTTGTTTAAATATACATACATATCAGTAAAAGTGTTGGATAACAAACACAATATATTTTATTAGTGTGTACCTAGAAGTTAAATAATAATAAACTATATTATCGGAGGGAGAAAAATGAAGAAAATTGCTGATTATATATGTAAACACAAAACATTAATTCTGATTACATTTAGTATTTTATTAGTTCTATCATTTATCGGAATGAAACTAACAAAAATAAATTATGATATTTTAGTTTATTTACCAGATGATATAGAAACAATAAAAGGTCAAAATGTATTAACGAATGATTTTAATATGGGAGGATATTCAATAGCCACTATTGAAAATATGCCTGCTAAAGATGTCCTAGCCCTAGAAGAAAAAATAAAAAAAATTGATGGAGTTGCTAATGTCGTAAGTATTTACGATGCTATTGGGGTATCAATTCCTATCGATATGCTTCCAAGTGAAGTAAAAGATAAATTACATAAAGAAAATACTGATATTATGTTTATAACCTTTACTGAGTCAACATCTAATGAAAAAACAATATCAGCCGTAAAAGAGATTAGAAAAATAACTGAAGGAAAAATATCTCAAGGAGGTATGAGTTCTATGGTTCTTGATACTATGGAACTATCTGAACGTGAAATAGCAATTTATATAATTATCGCCGTTTTACTATGTATTATTGTCTTAGAAGTATCCTTAGACTCATACTTTGTACCATTTGTCCTATTAGGTAATATAGGATGTGCTATTCTTTTAAACTTAGGAACAAACATCTTTTTAGGACAAATATCATATATTACTAAAGCCTTAGTAGCAGTCCTACAATTAGGAGTAACTACAGATTTCTCAATATTCTTATATCATTCATACGAAAATAAGAAAAATAAATATAAAACTAACGAAGAAGCTATGTCTGAAGCTATCAAAGATACTTTTGTATCAGTAACAGGCAGCAGTTTAACAACAATTGTAGGCTTCTTAGCCTTATGTGCTATGAGATTAACATTAGGCCGTGATTTAGGAATAGTAATGGCTAAAGGCGTTCTATTAGGAGTTTTAACAGTATTAACGCTTTTCCCAAGTTTATTACTAATATCTGATAAACTAATAGAAAAAACAAGACACAGTAATTTAATACCTTGCTTTACTAAATTTAATAGTTTTATAATTAAACATCATAAAGTAATATTTACTATCTTTCTAATTTTATTAGTACCAGCATATATAGCAAATAAAAAAGTTGATGTTTATTACAAACTAGATTCATCATTACCTGAAACACTAGAAAGTGTAAAAACTAATAAGGTACTTAAAGAAAAATATAACATTGTTAGCCCAGAAATAATTCTAATAAGTAAAGATTTAAAAAATGATGATGTCAACAATATGATATCAGAAATAAAACAATTAGATGGTATAGACTTTGTCTTATCATTTAGAGAACTAAGTAATATAGGAATAACAGAAGACATTATTCCAAGTAATTTATTAAGTATTTTCCAAAGTGAAAACTATGAAATGATGATTGTAAACTCAACATATGATATAGCAACAAATGAATTAAATGACCAAACTGATAAATTAAATAATATTGTTAAATCATATGATGAAAAAGCCATTGTAGCAGGTGAGGGACCACTAATGAAAGACTTAGTAGAAACCTATGATACTGACTATAATAACGTAAATATATTTTCAATAGTATGTATATTTATTGTCTTACTATTTGTTCTTAAATCATTTATCTTACCAATATTATTAATTATTGCTATTGAATTCGCTATATTTACTAACATGAGTTTTTCATATTTTGGAGGAACAATATTACCATTTATAGCACCTATTACTTTAGGAACAATTCAACTAGGAGCTACTATTGATTATGCAATCTTAATAACTACAAATTATATAACTAAAAGAAAAGAAGGTTTAAGTAAAAAACAAGCTATGTTAGAAGTAATGAACTATTCAGTACCATCAATATTGATTAGTGGTATGTGCTTTTTTGCAGCAACCTTTGGAGTTGGCTTGTACTCTGATATTGAAATGATTGGCTCAATATGTACCCTAATCTCAAGAGGAGCATTAATAAGTGTAGTAGTAGTAATAACTATCTTACCATCAATATTATTATTATTTGATAAGATAGTAAAAAAAAATAAGGAGGAAAAAATAATGAAAAAAGCAAAAATAGCCACTTGGTTATTAATAGGTGGCATATTAACAACAATATTCCCAACTAACATTTTTGCATTAGAAAAAAAAGAAACTGTTTATAGTAAATTAAATTATGATGGAACTATAAAAAGTACTATAGTTAATGAACAATTAATTAACTCTGATGAATTAGATACTATTGATGACTATTCAGAGTTAAAAGATATCTTAAATATTAATGATAATCGAACATTTACACAAAATAATAATCAATTAACATGGAGTGCTAAAGGAAAGGATATACTATATCAAGGAACTACTGATAAAGAATTACCAGTAAGCCTAAAGATTACATATTTATTAGATGGAGTAGAGTATAAAGTGAGTGATATAGTAGGTAAAAGCGGTAAAATAACAATAAAAATTCAGTATATCAACCAAGATAAACATGGAAACTTATATACACCATTTATTGCAACATTGGGAAGCATAATAAGTACCACTAATAACCAAAACTTAACTATTGATAATGGTAAAGTAATTAATAATGGTAATAATTATATTATTGTTGGACTAGCAACACCAGGCTTATATGAAAGTTTAGGACTATATGAATTAAAAAATATGGATACCATTACCATTAACTATGATACAACTAAATTTGAATTATCTTCTATGTATACAATAATTACACCAAAATTAATCGAAACAAGTGATTTAGATATCTTTGATAAATTAGATGAAGTATATAGTAAAGTTAATGATTTACAAAGTAGTATGAATACTATTGAAGAAGGTGCTACAAAAGTTGCTAGTGGATCTAACGAATTAAAAGAAAAATTAGAGCAAGCAATAAGTAAAATAGATGATGAATCAGATGCCTTAACATCTGACCAAGTAGCATATATTAAATCTCAAGCCGTAAACAGTGTCAACAAAACATTTACTGATGAATATAAAGAACAAATAGGTAATAATGCCGTTAATAAATTAAAAGAAAACTCTACATATCAAAATATAGTAAATAGTCTAAATACACTAGAAGAAAATGGTATTACATCAAGTCTAGTAAGTATTTGTCAAAGTACAACTATTCCTGAGCAATATCTAGAAGTATGTATTAACAATAAAGACTATATTACTAAATATACTACATTACAAGAAATGAAAAAATTAATGGAAGAAACAACAAGAATAACCGCTATTAATAGTGCATATGACTCCGCAATACAAACATCTTCACTTGTTGCTGAAAGTACCTCAATATCCGTTGCTAACCAAGTAAAAAAAGCCTCAATTGAAGCCACTAAAACATCATTAGGTACTCTATATAGTGGAGTAGATGAACTAAACAATGGTATTCAAGAATTATCACAAGGTATATCTAAGTATAACGAAGAAGGCATTAAACAAATATCTACTCTTGTAAATGGTAAATTAAAATCAATGTCATATCGCATAAAAGAACTATCTAACTTAGCAGATAATTATCAAACATTTGCAGGCTCATCAGAAAAATCTACAACAAGATTCATTCTAACTACAGATGCCCTAAAAGTATCAGAAGAATCTCACACCGTAAAAGAAACTAAAACAACAACTTTGTGGGATAGAATAGTTAATTTATTTAAATAGAAGTACACCTTAGGGTGTATTTTTTTATGTTAATTTCTTATAACACAAGGCAATAATTAGGTCTTAAGTTAAACATATAATCAATACCATTATAACATTTATTCACAATAATCAATACTAAATTCCATTTGATTAATGATCTTATGGGTTATTAGCAACAATGCTTAATTACCACCTGTGTCTATACTATACTCAACCAACTCTTTGACGCATACCACCAGATAAACTATTAGGATAGCAATTTATAAAATCTTTCAGACCATAAGTATATAATAAACTCTTAACATATTCCTTATTTTCTTTAGTTAACTTATTTTCAATCTTTAAACCAATACAACAATTATCAAAAATAGTTAACCAGGGAAATAAACAATCTTGTTGAAGCATATAACCAATTTTAGCATTATTACCTAAAATTATCTTCCCACTAGTAGGCTTGTCCAGATTACATAATATATTAAGAAGTGTTGATTTACCACACCCTGAAGGACCAACGATAGCTACAAACTCTCCATCTTTAATATCTAGTGATATATTTTTAATTGCAGTAGTAATTCTATTTTTACTATAAAAGTCCTTACTAATATTTTTAATTTGAACAATATTATTCATAGTCTTTAAAATGCTTAGAATATACTAATTTATCATAACTAACACTATTATTAAATTCTCCAGCTTCCATTATTATTTCTTGAATGTGATTCCACTCATCTTCATTAATAGTAATATTTTTCTTCCATGCCTGACCAGATTTATATCTATCAATTATTGTAATCATATCCTCTAGTTTAGTATCAGGAAAATAATCTAATATAAGAGGAGCTATATCTTTACAATCATGACTATCAACATACTTAAGTGCCTTATTAATAGCCTTACTAAATCCATTAATAACATCCTTATTATTATCTATAAAACTTTTCTTAGCATTATAAGCAGTATAAGGTACTATACCACCTAAATCACCAACATAGCATACAATATAACCTAGTCCCGCTTTTTCTACGACTGTTGCATTAGGTTCTGTTGGTGCAAGGGCAAGCCAGTAAAAAAACTCAATTACAAATTATATGCAATTGAGTATTAAATAATAACCTATACTTTAACAAATACTAGATAATGAAAGTACTTCTTTAGCTTGCAAGCCTTTATCAGTATCAATAAGCTTAAATTGAACAAGTTCACCTTCTTTTAAAGTTTTAAACCCATTACACTTAATAGCAGAGTAGTGAACAAAAATATCTTCATTGTCCTTATACTCAATAAAGCCATACCCCTTCTCATTATTAAACCATTTTACTTTACCATTCATTACAAATTACCTCACTTTCAATCTTACGAATTAATTATTCGCGTGATATCATCATAACATACCATAAACAACAAAAATATAATAAATGATAAATAGTAAATATTTGATGATTTTTGGGAATTAATTTAACAAATCTTAATCTTACTTAAATCAATTTTTAGTTTTTGAACAAAGAAATTATCTACAATATCAGTTTCTAGACAATAATGTTTTTTCCTTATTAAAACACTATCTACTAGGGATAATCCAACACCATGATTAACTTTTTTTGTTTTATACCCAGTCTTAGCAATTTTTCTAACATCAAAATTATCATTAAAAGTATTAGCAAACTCAAAATGTAAAATAGAATTATCTAAATATATTTGAATACTACAAAGTTTATTGGAAGCATCCTTTAAAGAATTAATTAAATTGTCTAGGACAACTCCTAAAACTATATAGAGATCATTCCAACAATCAACCATACCTACATAGTCTTTAATCTTAATCACTTCTGGACTGATAAACAATTCCACTTTAGAACCAATATCTTTGATAGCACATATCTTACCACTAAGAAAATATTTAATAGAGGGAATAGGTATATAATTCAAAGCTCCATAATTATCTTTAGGAACAGTAATATTCCTACGCTTTTTAATAGCATTATCAATATAATCTTTAATTTCATCAACATTACCACCAAGCATACTTTTAATAGCCAGAAGAGTATTACTACTTTCATGAAGGGCCATTCGATACTCTGTAATAACAGCATCACTTTCTTTAGCATATTCATATAATTCAATAAGATATTTTCCCCGAACGGCAACTTTTTTCTCCTGATAATCAATAATTAACGTTCCAAGAAATAACAAAGTTATTAAAGAAAGATATAGCATCAATAATAATTTATTATCATGTATCATAATCATTGCCAAAATAATCAATACTATACATACAAGAATACCCACTACAATAATAGTGCAAAAATTCCGATAACTAAAATTAATTTTTTCAAAAATCTTCCACATAAGTATACAATCGATAAATATAGGCATTCCCACAAAAAGTATTTTAACTAATAAAAGTATTATATAGTCATTAGCAAAATTAATTTCAAAATATTTAAATATAATACAAAAAAGAACAACTAAAAAAGTCAAAACAAACGAAGCAATAAGTGATAACAAATAAGAAGGACAATTCCTCATTCCAAAAATATATTTATTATAAATAAATCCTATTAAAAAAGAGGCTATAATAACTAATAAATCACCAAACATCGCCTTGCAAAAACAGAACATAATTCCACAAATAACAAAAATTAATAAAGTACTACGATTAATATATACTTGCTTTCTAAAAACTTTACGACTAGTAATAAAGTAATAAAAACTAATTAAATAAAAATCAATAATACTATATATTATAGTTTCGCACATCTTTATAACTCATAATCTCTTTCAATTTCTTTTTGTTATTTCTAGATATTAATGCCTCTTTACCATTACCAAAATCAATAACTGAATAATCAAACTTAATAGACTTAATATTATTAATATTTACTATAAAACTACGATGACTTTTAACAAATATATTTTCACCCTTAAGTTCTTCTTCTAATTCACAAATAGTTTTTCTAATGGTATATTCCTTATCTGTACAAACAATAGTAGCATAATTATCATTAATATTCTTTTCAATATATAATATATCATGGTATGGAACTTGATACGTTTCACTCTTAATTGTAAAACGCAAAGCCTTCTTAGCAGAATTTATTTCTAAAGCAATAAGTAAATCACGATATAATTCTTCTTTAATATTATCTTTCTTATCTATAAAATCTAGCATTAATATTTTAGCAGTATAACCGACATCTCTAAACTCTTGATAATTAGTAATAACAATAATAGGACTTGTCCAATCACCATTTTTTCTAATCATTCTTGCCAAATCAATTCCATTTTTATTAGGAACATCAACATCAACAATAAATATTTTATGACCACCAAGGGAATTAATTTTTTCCCATACTTCTTTATTATAACTATTAAACTCTGTTATTTTATAATTATCACTAGATAGACCCATAACTTTATGAATAACGCTTTTATATTCATAAGAAAATTTAGTATCATCTTCATATATAATAAAGTTCATAACAACTCCCATTCTTATCTATCAAGAACAAACGTACTATACAATTCTATCACATAATAAATTACTAGTAAATTATAAATTGATAATTAAAACATAAAATTTAATGGGTGATAAAATGTTAAAAAAAATAATTTTGAATAATATAATACAAGGTGTAAATAGTAAATTATATGAAGAAAATATTATCTCATCATATCTATATAATTTTTGTAAAAACAACTTATCTAAGAAAGGACATTATAACGAATGAATATCTATGAAGTAAAAAAAAGACTAGCTAATGGAGAATTATTAAATAATATTCCCTTAAGAGTCACTTATTACGCAAGAGTATCTACAGAACATTTAGAACAAATTAAATCACTTCAAAATCAAAATGAGTACTTTTCTGAATATATAACTAATAATTCAAATTGGATATATATTCCAGGTTATATTGATGAGGGTATCAGTGGAGTAAGTGATATAAAAAGAAAGAAGTTTATGCAAATGATTAATGATGCTAGAAAAGATATGTTTGATTTAATAATAACCAAAGAGATATCAAGATTCTCTAGAAATACACTTGATAGCATTAAGTATTCAAGAGAATTATTAAACTATGGAGTAGCGGTATTATTTGTAAATGACAACATTAATACTATATTAAATGACTCAGAACTACGCTTAACAATAATGGCAAGTCTAGCTCAAGATGAAGTAAGAAGATTATCAGAAAGAATAAAGTTTGGAATGAATAGAGCCATAAAAAGAGGAGAGATACTAGGTGCGAATAATTTATATGGTTATCATAAAAATATTACTACTAAAAATTTAGAAATTGTTCCTAAAGAAGCTATAGTTATTCAAAATATTTTCAAAATGTATATTCAAAATCAATTATCTCTAACAAAAATAAGTCAAATATTAAATAACACATCTACTACTCAAAAAAAATGGACTACCACTACAGTATCCAGAATTATAACTAATCCAAAATACAAAGGATACTACTGCGGACACAAAAAAGAAGTAGCAAATTATATGACTAAAAAAATAAAATATCTCGACCCGTCATCTTGGTATATATATAAAGATAATAACAAAATACCACCAATAGTAAGTGAAGAAATATGGAATATAGCCAATAAGCGTCTTAGTCAGCGAAAAAAGAGTAATAATACTACACAAAAATATCTTTATAGTCAAAAAATATATTGTTCTGCATGCCATAAAACATACTACCGGCGTATTTATCTAAAAAATAAGGACGTATCATGGATCTGTTCCAGTCATATTCATAATAAATGTAATAATCCAAGCATTAGAGAAAGTGAATTAAACATCATCATAAGTTATATCACCAATCTTCTAGATATTAATATGCAAAGCATAAATAGCACACTATTAACTATCTATAAGTCTACTAACGAAGAAATAGACACTACAAAAATAATCAAAGGTATTAATAATAGTTTAGAAAGTACTATCTTAAATACTATAATAAAAGTAATAGATATCATTAACATTTCCTCACATAATAACCAAATAAATATAGATATAAGAATAAACAATTTCCCTAAATCATATCAAAAAGAATTTATATTTAAAAGAGGCTATAATAGCATATCCACCAAAAGATATAACATAATTTATCACGTAAATTATACTAGTTCTCTATAGATTAATTATGTTGACTATTAGAAATTATTAATTATATAATTAAATAGATAAGAAGATAGAATTATATATATTGCA
The DNA here is from genome assembly GCA_964616035.1 of uncultured Muribaculaceae bacterium. Lineage (GTDB taxonomy): Bacteria > Bacillota_I > Bacilli_A > RF39 > UBA660 > UBA6414. The sequence continues at coordinate 8,984 of CAZTTM010000002.1, read as the reverse complement.
CTTTCATACTATATCACTATCATCAAATAGTGTCACAAAATCACCAGTTCCTCCAACGAAAGCCCCTTGCATCGCTGCAAAAGCAATAGAAGTATCAACTGTCATATCTGTCTTGGGATCTAACCCGGCTTGCTTAATACCCCATTCTAATGTCATCTCGGGCATACCACCCCTTCTAGTATAAAGTGATAATATATAGGAAAGGAAATAATGAAAATAGAAGATATAAAATTTAATATTACTGGAGAACTATCTAATACCTTATTAGAATTATTAGTAATAAAACAAATGCTTAAAGAAAATCAACTAAATAAAAAAGACTTACTATTATTAACTGAATACTATCAAGTACTAAAAAGCAAATTTATTAAATTATTTAAAGATACTAATAAAAAAGAAATAGAATTATATAAAAAATTAACTAATCTTGATAAGTAATTTTTTCAATTAATTCTATTTTATCTATATCAGCCTTATTGCTATCACATCTATTTTTCTCTAAACTATCTAAAAGTAAGATAATATTATCATTAATTTCTTTAGCAAAACTTTTATTATAATAATTATAAATACTTAGTACCGTATTATAAAGCACTAATTCACCTTCATTAACTTTATTCTCTTTAATCATTTCTTTCACCGCTAATCAATTTAATATTAAGTATCTATATTATACCAAATCTCAACGAACAAGTGAAGAATAAAAATTAAATTTAGTGAGAAAATATTAGTAGAGGGAAGCGTACTAATATATGGATAAGAAAGATGAAAACTATGTATACTATTTAGTATCACAAAATTTAAAGAAACAAAGAAAACTTAAGAAGTTAACTCAATCAGAATTTGCAGAGAAATGTTCATATAGTGATGGATTTATAATGAATATAGAAAGTCCAAATTATCATCAAACGTTTAGTTTAGGAACAGTATGGAAATTCGCTGAAGTTTTAGATATTGATATAAAAGAATTATTTGATGATTTAGACAAATAGATTATTATACGTGATAATCTATTTTTTTATTCATATATTAAACTAGGTGATACCATGAATATTATAAATATCCATCCCAAAGAAAATATTGATATTAACAAATTATTATCTTATTACTTAGTAGAATACTTTAATAAATATTATGGAATAGATAATGATATATAAAGTAGGTATATATATAAGACTTTCTCATAGTGATAAAGATAAAGAAGAAAGTGAAAGTATCTCTAATCAAAGAAGTATAATATTAAGCTATCTTAAAAATTTAGATATTAACTATCAAATATATCAAGAATATATTGATGATGGTTATTCAGGAACAAATTTTAATAGACCATCCTTTATAAAATTGATTAATGATATTGAAGAAGGAAAAATTAACTGTGTTATAACTAAAGACTATTCTAGATTAGGAAGAGATTACATCAAAGCAGGAGAGTATCTTGAAAAATATTTTCCCATGCATAATGTAAGATATATTGCTATATTAGATGATATAGATACATATTATGATAGATCAAGTAATGACATAGCGCCATTTAAAGCAGTGTTTAATGATCAATATGCTAAAGATACCTCTAAAAAAGTAAGAAGAAGCCTTCGTATAAAAAAAGAACAAGGTCTATTTTTAGGCTGGAAAGCTATATATGGATATAAATTAGATTCAAATAATCGTTATAAGTTAATAATAGATGAAGATGCATCTAAAATAGTAAAACAAATATTTAATTTATCTTATCATGGTTATGGAACAAGTCAAATTGCCAATATATTAACTGCTAAGAAGATTCCAACACCCAGCACATATGCTAATCTACATAGACCATCTACTGGTATTTGGAGTAGTAAAACTATCAAAGACATTTTAACAAATCCTACATATACAGGCTCCTTATATCAAGGCATAAGAAGAAAGATAAATTATAAAATAAAAAAAGAAATCAAAGCTTCTAAAGATAACTGGATTATTACTAAAAATTCTCATTTACCAATTATTGACACCCAAATATTTAATATTGTAAATGAAAACTTGTCAAAAAATAAAAATCTTCAGTCTAAATCATCTAACTACCTACTCAAAGGTTTTCTAAGGTGCTACGAATGTCAGCATCAAATTACAATATCTAAAGTAGGTAATAATAATTATACTAGTTGTTCATATTACCGAAAATATAGTAAATACAAACTATGTACTCCACATACTATTAATTACAGTCTATTAGAGCAAACTATTCTAAATGAAATAAGTAAATATTTAAAATCTATGATAAATAAAGATTATTTAAAAGAAATCTTATTATCTAACACTAACAAAAAAATAAAAACTGAATTAATTACTAATCTAAATTTAATAAAACTAGATAAAAATAATTTACTTTCAAAAAAGAAACAGCTTTATTATGATAAACTAGATAATTTAATAACTACCCAAGAATATATTGAATATACAAAAGAAATAACTGATAATATCAACAATCATGTGGATAAAGAAAATAAATTATTAAAAAAATTAACCATTATTAACAATCAAAAGTATGACTATAACACCATTATAAATAATTTTATTAACTTAAAAAATATAAATAAAAATATGCTAAGTAGTATTATTAACTATTTAACTATTGATAAAGAAAAAAATTTAACTATTTACTATCACATTTAACAAGAACACCCTTACGTCCACCGATAATATACTTATCTTTTAACATATCAACAGTAAAATTATCTATCTTTTCTCTAGATACTAAGAAACTACCATCTTTTTGAGTAAGGCCTGCAAAGGTCATAACATAATCTTTCTCACCACCATTATATACATAAATTGTTGCTTCCGTACCAGAAAATCCAATATCTGCATCTCCTGATAAAACAGCCGCCATAACCGCATCTGCACCACTAGCAAGCACCAAATCAACATCTAGACCCTCGTCTTCAAAGTACCCTAAAGACAAAGCCAGGTATTGTGGAGCATAGAAGACACTATGTGCAACCTCGGCAACAGTAATTTTTCTAAGCAAACTAGATTCATTTTTCTTATCATATACTTTAAATATTAAAACAGCACCAATCATTAAAACAATAAGTAAACTTACAATTATTTTTCTCATCACTTCCTCCTTATCATTTATAGTGTATTCTATTAAAATATTTTTGTTAACTTGATATTAATTATTAACCATTATTGATGTTTATATGATACAATTATTTAGGAGAGTGGTATAGATGAATTTAAATAATCTAAATATAAATCAAAAAAAAGCAGTTGAACATATAAACGGTCCAATGCTAGTTCTAGCAGGAGCAGGCTCAGGAAAAACTAAAGTATTAACTAGTAGAATAGCTTATCTCATAGATACCGGAGTATCTCCTGATAATATTTTAGCCATAACATTTACTAATAAAGCCGCTAAAGAAATGCAAGAAAGAGTAAAGAAAATAATAGGTACTGATGCATACTTAATTCAAATATCAACATTTCACTCTTTAGGACTTAAATTACTAAAAGAAAATTATCAATATCTAGGCTATGATCGCAACTTTGTTATCTTAGATAGCGATGATACCTTAACCGTTGTTAAAAAACTAATGAAAGATATGAATTTAAATCCTAAGTATTATAATGCAAAAGATATAAGAAATAAAATAAGTAGTGCTAAAAATGAAATGATTACTCCAAGTAATTTTAGTAAAATGGAATATGATACTAAAATAGTAGAATTATATAAAAAGTATGAAAATAAATTAAAATTAAATAATTCTGTTGATTTTGATGACTTATTAATATTACCAATACAATTATTTAAAGAAAATCCGCAAATCTTAGAATACTATCAAGATAAGTATAAATATGTACTAATTGATGAGTATCAAGATACTAATGAAGCCCAATATATCTTTAGTAAAATGTTATGTGCTAAGTATAAAAATATCTTTGTAGTAGGAGATAATGACCAAGCCATATATGCTTTTAGAGGAGCTAATTATAAAAATATCTTAAACTTTGAAAAAGATTATCCTGACGCAATAACTATTATGTTAGAGGAAAACTATCGTTCAACAAAAACTATTTTAAATGCTGCTAATAGTGTTATAAAACATAATAAAATGCGTAAAGATAAAAACTTATGGAGTAATAATGAAGAAGGCAGCAAAATTAAATATATAAGAAGTGATACTGATAAAGATGAATGTGCCTATGTATCTAATGAAATATTAAAAATGAAAAAAGACGGCGTTAACTATGAAGATATTGCAATTATCTATCGTACTAATGCTCAATCTCGTTTAATAGAAGAAGAAATGTTAAAAAACAATATTCCCTATAAAATAGTAGGTAGTTTCTACTTCTATAATCGTAAAGAAATAAAGGATTTAATATGTTATTTAAGACTTATTAACAACACTAAAGATGATGTTAGTTTAACTAGAGTAATAAATATTCCTAAAAGAGGTATTGGTGATAAAACAATTGAAAATATTAATGACATAGCTACTGAAAGAAATATTCCATTATTTGATGCTATTAGTACAGGAAAAGAATTAAAGTTTAAAGAATTAATTGAAGATTTAATTAAAGAAAGTGCTAGTTTATCTTTAACAGAATTAGTTGATTTAGTATTAGATAAAACAGGTATGCGTGAAGAACTAAAAATGGAACATACACTCGATAGTGAAATAAGACTAGAAAACCTAGAAGAATTTAAATCAATAACCAAAAGTTATGAAGAAGAAAATGGCGTTATATCTCTAGATGACTTCTTAAATGAAATATCCCTAGTAAGTGATATGTCTGAGCATCAAGACGGCACTAATAAAGTTAATTTAATGACTATGCATGCAGTAAAAGGATTAGAATTTGACAATGTCTTTGTTATTGGTATGGAAGAAGGAATATTCCCACATTATAACGCTATTAATGAAGGAGGAATGGCCGCTATTGAAGAAGAAAGACGTCTTTGCTACGTTGCCATTACCCGTGCCAAAAAGAACCTATATCTACTAAACGCCAAAAAAAGAACTCTATTTGGTAATACCCAAATTAATCCCGTAAGTAGATTTATTGAAGAAATAGATGAAAGTTATCTAGAAAAAGAAAATAAAACAACAACCCCAATAAAAGTAGTATCTAAAATAATTAAAGAAAAAATGTATGCTAATACTAATGCTGACTTTACTGAAGGAGAAATAATAAAACATACTGAATATGGCGAAGGAGTAATTATTTCTGTTGATAAATCAATAATTACTGTTGCTTTTCCACATCCATATGGCATTAAGAAATTAATGAAAACTCATAAAAGTATCTCTAAGGCATAATAAGCATATAATATAGTATGAGTAATATATTATTAGTAAACAAAAATAAAAAATTAGATAAAACCTATGTTCCATATGATTTAGTTAAAACAAATAGCAAATATAAAGATAACGTTATGTTATCAAAACTTGCTTATGATAATTTCCTTAAATTTCAAGAATACCTTCAAAGTAAAGGAATTAGTATTGATATAGAAAGTGGATATCGCGATTATAACTATCAAGAAAAATTATATAACAAATTAGTCTTGGAAAAAGGGTATAACTATGCCTTTAAAAGTGTTGCCAAACCAGGATGCTCAGAACACCAAACAGGCCTAGCTATTGACTTTTGCCTATATAAAGATGATAAATGTTATATAGAATATGAACTAGAGAACTTAGAAGAATTACAAATAATTCATCAAAAATGTCCCTTATATGGTTTTATATTAAGATACCCTAAAAATAAAGAAGATATTACTGGGTATAACTATGAACCATGGCATCTAAGATATATTGGACCACAAGCTATTGACATATATAATAGTGATAAAACTCTAGAAGAATATCTAGAAACATATAAATAGGCATTAAAAGCCTGTTCTTTTTTAATGTAAAATATTTATTTTCTATATAATAAATGATATACTATATATAAATAGGAAGTGAAACTCATGAATATATATGGCATAAACTTTAATGATTTAGAATCATATTTTCTATCTATTAATGATAAAAAATATAGAGCAACACAAATATATGAATTTCTATATCAAAAAAGGGTAAAAAGTTTTGATGAAATGAATAATATTGGAAAAAGCATCAAAGAACACTTAAAACAAGATTTTAATTTTGATATGATTAAAATAGTTTACAAACAAGAAGATGACTTAGTAAAGAAATATTTATTTAAACTAAAAGATGGCCAAACAATAGAGTCGGTTTTAATGTATCATGATTATGGCATAAGTATATGTGTCTCATCACAAGTTGGCTGTAATATGGGATGTAAATTTTGTGAAAGTGGACGCTTAAAAAAAGTAAGGAATCTAGAAACATACGAAATGGTTGAACAAATATTATTAATTGAAGAAGACATTAAAGAAAGAATTTCTCATGTTGTAGTAATGGGAATAGGTGAGCCATTTGACAACTATGACAATGTCATGAATTTCATTAAAATAATAACTCATCATAAAGGAATTGCCATCGGTACTAGACACATCACTGTGTCAACTTGTGGTGTAATTTCCGGTATTAAGAAATTCATGCATGAACAGGGGCAAGTAAATCTAGCCATTAGCCTACACGCTCCAAATGATGAAATAAGAAATAAAATTATGCCAATTAGTAAAGCTTACAAACTAGAAGAACTGATGAAAGTATTAAAAGAATATGAAAAAAATACTAATAGAAGAATAACATTTGAATATATAATGTTAGATAAAGTAAATGATAGTGTGGAAAACGCCAAAGAATTATCAAACTTAATTAAAGGAACAAACTGCTATGTTAATTTAATCCCATATAATGAAACAGAAAATATTGATTACAAGCGTACAAAACAAGTGCAAATATTGAAATTTTATGATATACTTAAGAAAAGTGGAATAAATGTGACAATAAGACGTGAATTTGGTGGTAAAGTTGATGCTGCGTGTGGTCAATTACGAGCCAACCAAAACAAAATAGGAGGTTAAAAATGCAAACATTTTATTATACTGATCCAGGAAAAGTTCGTTCACATAACGAAGATAGTGTGACAATTATTAATAATGAAAATAAAGAATATTTATTAGCAGTTGCTGATGGAATGGGAGGACATAAAGCAGGAGAGATAGCATCATCTATTGCTATTAATCATTTAACAGAATCTTTCTATAAAAAAGCCACTCTAAAAGATAAAGATAGTGCCATTGAATGGATGAGAACAGTAGTACAAGAAATAAATAATAAAATATTTGATTATACTGATGCTAATCCAGATAGTAAAGGAATGGGAACAACACTTGTTATGGCTATCAAAACAGATGATTATATCTTATTTGGTAATATTGGCGATAGTTCAGGGTTCGTTATAAAAAATAGTACACTACATAAAGTAACTAAGGACCATACTCTAGTAAATCTACTAGTATCGACTGGTGAATTAACAGAAGAAGAAGCTAAATATCATCCACGTAAAAATGTCTTAATGCGTGCATTAGGTGCTAACAACCCAATTGAAGTAGATATCTTTGATGTTGACACATCTATAAAAGGAATATTCTTGTGTAGTGATGGGTTAACTAATATGTTAACAGCAGAACAAATTGAAAAAGCCTTAAATGATGAAGACCAATCAATAGAAGATACAGTATTAAAATTAATCAAAAAGAGTAATAGTCGTGGAGGAACTGACAACATTTCAATAGCTTATTTAAAGAAGGAAAGCGGTGATTTATAATGTTATCAAAGGGGCAAAAAATTAATGATCGTTATGAGATTGTTAAATCAATTGGTGAAGGTGGTATGGCCAATGTATATTTAGCAAATGACCTAATATTAGATCGTAAAGTTGCCATTAAAGTATTAAGAGGAGACTTATCAAACGATGATAAATTTATCAGAAGATTTCAAAGAGAAGCCTTATCTGTATCTAATTTATCACATCCTAATATTGTCGAAGTATATGATGTTGGAGAAGAAGACGGTCAACATTATATAGTTATGGAATATATTGATGGTATGACTTTAAAACAATTATTAAAGAAAAGAGGCAGTTTAACAGTCACAGAAGTAGTAGATATTATGACTCAACTAACTGATGGCCTTGCCCATGCTCATGCTGCTTATATAATTCATAGAGATATTAAGCCACAAAATATAATGATATTAGCAAATGGCTTAATAAAAATAACAGATTTTGGTATTGCAATGGCTCTAAATGCTACCCAATTAACTCAAACTAACTCAGTTATGGGTTCAGTTCATTACTTACCACCAGAACAAGCTAGTGGAAAAGGAGCTACTATAAAAAGTGATATTTATTCATTAGGAATACTAATGTATGAATTACTAACTGGCACTATCCCATTTAAAGGAGATAATGCTGTAGAAATAGCCCTAAAGCACCTAAAAGAACCAATGCCAAGTTTAAGAAAGCAAAACCCAACAATACCACAAAGTGTTGAAAATATTGTTATGAAAGCAGCTGCTAAAAATCCACGAAATAGATATGATTCAGTTGTTGAAATGCATGAGGATCTAGTAAAATGCTTAGATAACCCTGACGTTGAAAAATATTCTTTTGAATATCCAGAAATAGAAGCAAACGATGAATCAAAAAAATTAAATCCTATCAAGAAAATAAAAAAGCCAATAGTAAATAAAGAGGAAATACCAAATGAGAAAAAATCTAATGAAATAAAATCTGACTTTCTAGAAGAAGATACTATTCCTCCAACAGAAAAAAAGAAAAATAAAATAGTAATAATCTTATCATGCGTATTCTTAAGCTTAGTTATTATCGGTGTAGTAGTATTTACTTTCTTAATGACAAGAGATGTAAAAGAAATAAGCGTTCCTAACTTAGCTAATAAAGAAATAAATGAAGCTCTAGAAGAATTAACTAATTTAGGATTTGATTATGTCATAGAAACAGAAGCAAGTGATAAAGTTGAAGAAGGACATGTTATCAGTACCTTACCAAAA
>CAZTTM010000001.1:0-30701 GCA_964616035.1 uncultured Muribaculaceae bacterium | reverse complement strand
TCTTTTATGTGATGATGCAAACTTCTCTTTAAGCATTCTTCCATCAAAAATATTAACACCAAAGACATAAGCTAAATCTTTATCAACATTTAATCCTCCTAAGTTAATTACTCCTACATTCATTAACTTACCATGATTAAATACGCCAACATTAGTCGTTTCATGTCCTAAATTAATAATAGCACCTACTTTATTATCCGTAAGCCTACTTCTTACCTCATAATAATCTCCTAAAGAAGGTAATGTTATATCTACAACTTCTAAATTAGATTTTTCTATAGTTTCTATTACTGAGTATATATTCTTTTTAGGAACCGATATCATTATAGCTTTTAACTCTACTTCACTAGCTTTTTTATTTATAACCTTAATGCCACTGCTTTCACCATCAATCATAAAATCAATAGGTACAGCAGTCACAAGTTCATAATCATTATCTAGTTTATTATAGACAGATGTTTTAATTAGTTTATTAATAATATCAGAAGTAATTATTCCATCTATAGTCATTTTAGCAGATACTAATTTAAATCTAGCATCTTCTTCGCTAACATTAACAATTACTTTTTTAATATCAAAGCCTAAATCTTTATTAATTTCTTTAATGCCATCTTTAACAGCATTACTTGCTAAATTACTATCAATTACTAATCCTTTTCTAATACCCTTAGATTTAATTTCATAAGAAGACAATACTTTTACTTGATTGTTAAGATTTTCTCCTACTACAAATTTAATGGTATCAGAGCCTATATCAATACTTGTATATACCTTTCTCACAACATCGACTCTCCTAAAATATAACCTAATTATACAATAAAATACTTATAAATGCAATAATATAACATAAAGTTCATAATTTTTAAGATTATTCAAATCTTGATTTCCAAGACTTCATACATAGAAAATAGTTTAACATTACGTTAAACTATTTTCCCTTATTAATACCTAGTGTTAATGTTTTATGTCTTTCTTTATCTTTTAAAAATATATCATACCAAGGATTATCTTTATTGACATCTAAAAGATTAAGTATAGATGTAAAACAATCACTATCTGAAATTATTAAATCTGATCTAAAAATAATACTAGCTTTTACTAATTCACTACCATATAATGCATATCTAAAGACATCTTTTGGATGCAATGATAAAACAAGTTTAAATAAATCTAGATACTCATCGTCTATTGCTGATAATACTATTTCTTTCTTACGTTTATCTATATTTGCTGATGAAATATTATTTAATCTTGCTTCAACATAAGAAGTTAAATAAATAGACTTAGGAGTTTTATAACAAGCATTTACTAAAGTATCTTCACAAAATACACCAAATGTACTTATTATATGATATTTATATTCACTTAAAATCTTTCTTTTTTCATAATCTCCTATATAATTTAAGCATTCATCAATAAATGATAATTGAATATTTGCATACTCACTCATAACAATATGTTTAGATTTTTTAAATTGGCGATTTTCTTCATCATAACTATTTGAAGTATCTTCATTATCTAATAAAATATTTATTCTAGTAAGAATGCTATCAACATCAACCTGTTCATTAACTTTATTTAAATAACTCGCAATACTATCATAATCTATGCTCTCTACTTCATCATTATTAAATGTCTTTAATATTAAATTGCGATTATATATCAAATACTTTATTTTATTAATAGTATTTGTAAAATTAACTCCATAATCATTTTCTATTTCTTTTTTACATAGAATATTATAAGCTTCAGCAATGCCAACTTCAATTTCAAATAATTTTAATAAACTATCATTCATACCAGTTCCCCCTAGCACGGAGGTATTATAGCATAAACAATTGTATGTGTCAATAATCTACTATTAATTAATTTTCTTACTATAAATACTTATAGGAATAATACCCCCTAATTTGGTAATTAATAACGAAGTTGCTAAAGATATCAAAATAATATCTATATTTAAATTAACTATCTTCTCTATCCCTATTAAATTATAAATAATACTATTTATAGGACCACTAATTAAATATACAAATATTAACCCTATAATCATAGATATAATACCAATAATAAAGTTTTCAGAAGAAAATATCTTCTTAATATCATGCCTCCTGACGCCTAGAGTTCTTAATAATATTATTTCTTTTTCTCTTTCTAAAGTTGAAATATATGTAATAACCATCATCATAATTATTGATATAATTATTGAAAGAATACTAAAAAACATTAAAATAATAGTTAGAATATTAACAAAATCAACAACCGTATCTATTACATACTCACTAGCATCTTCATAAATTATATCTTTATAAATATTTAATTTATTAATAATTATATCTTTATTATCTTTACTACTAGGATATATATAAATACCATTTATATAATTACCATATCCTAGTCTACTAAGTAATATTTCTTTATCATTATCATTTAATATAGTATTATCTAGTAAACTATAATTAACTAATTCTTGCTTTTTTATAATATCACTATTACTATTTTTAGAAATAATATACTTAATTAACTCATCACTATATAATATATAACTACTATCTGTTAGTGTATTATCTTCTTTAGGTTTAATAATACCTACTATTTTTAAATATTCTGTACTTTCATTATAAACATTAGAATAATTATTATTAATATAATACATATTGTTATAATTAAGATAATAATTACTATTTAATATTAGTTTCAATTCTTTATTAACTATATTACTATAGTCTAAGTTATTATTAAATATTTCACAAATAGCACTACTAACTTGATTATTTTTATCAATAAGCAATACTAGTTCATTATAGTTATTAGGTAATCTACCATAGACTATATCATAATTATTATTAATTATTTTAGTACTTGGTATAAAGTTAATAATATTATCATCAAGGTATTTATAATCACTAGACATAATATTAATATCTACTAATTTATCATAATAAATACCATTAGTATAAGTATCAAAACTATTTATAGTATTAAGCAAATCATCATTAAATATATTAGTATGAATACTATCTTCTTTTTTAGTTATATTATCATGATAAGTATTAGAAGATTCTTTTATAGTACTATGTAAAATTACAATAGGACTATTAACTAAAACTTTATCTTCTAATACTTTTATTTCTTTTAATGTGTTTTTAGATACTGATAAGACTAAACATAAAGATATAATAGAAATAGAACATGCTATAGATATTAAAATAGTTCTAACTTTTTTTGACCATAAATTATTTAAAGATAGTTTAATAGCATTTTTAAAATTAAGATGTGGTTTAATTATTTTATTAACTTTATAATTATTATAATATTTATTAATAGTTTCATCTCTTACTACTTTACCGTCACTTAATCTTATAATACGATTAGAATATCTTTTTGCTAAATATTCATTGTGACTAACTACAATAACTAAAATATTTTTAGATAGTTCTTTTAAAATATCCATAACAATAATACTATTTTTACTATCAAGAGCACCTGTAGGTTCATCCGCTAATACAATTAGTGGGTTTTTAATTATAGCCCGAGCAATAGCAACCCTTTGCTTTTCCCCACCAGATAAAGTACTTACTTTTTTACGTGCTAAATTATCTATATGTAATAACTTTAACTTGTTATATACTACTTTCTTTTTTTCACATTTAGACATCTTAATTATATTTAATGACATAACTACATTATCATATACTGTTAAATTATCCATTAAATAATAATCTTGATAAATATAACTAATATAATTACTACGATAGTTATCATATTCTTTTTCACTATAAGTATTTAAATTACGATTAAGTATTTCTACATTACCCTTATCATACCTAATTAGCCCCCCTATTATTTTAAGTAAAGTAGATTTACCACTACCAGAAGTACCTAATATAGTAATAAATCCCGGAGTAGAAAACTCTAAATTAATATCTTTTAAAACTAAGTTCTTACCATAAGACTTAGATATATTAATTAATTTTAACATTATTCCCTTTCTCCATATAAACAGTTAGATATTATAACTATATCACACTATTATTATAAATAATTAGAAATTAATTTATAGATAACAAAAAGTATAATAGTCTTTAATGCTTTCATAATCTTGGAGGTTTTCTAAATAATCCATTCATATCTTCCATCTCTTTCCTTCTATTGCGAAAGCATATAGTTTCAGAGTATATTTCCTTTAGCATTGTGTATTCCTCATTACTTATGCCTTCAAGATAAACACCTCCTCCTACTATTTGTGGTAATACTAGTCCTTTAGCACTTTTTAAACTGCCTAAATAAAGATTGCTACCTATTACCTCAGGTAGTACTAGTCCATCAGTACTTGTTAATTTTTCTAGACTAAGACTTCCACCTATCGTTTTTGGAAGTACTAGCCCTTTAGTACTTGTTAATCCATCTAAATATAAATTTCCACCAAATGTCTTTGGTAATATTAACCCTTCAGCACTTGTTAAGCTACCTAAAATAAGACCTCCTCCCATCGTCTTGGGTAATATTAAACCTTGGGTACTTGTTAAGCACCATAAACTAAGACATCCACTTATCGTCTTTGGAAGTACTAGCCCTTCAATACTTATTAAACCATCTAAATATAAACTTCCACCTATTATCTCTGGTAATATTAGTCCATTCGCATTTGTTAATTCACGAAAAATAATATTTCCCACAAAGACAGTTATGCCTTTTCCATTAATTATGTCATCTATATTATCAGATACTTGACTTTTATCACAATCAAAAATAATAGAATAATCCTCTAATTTATCTCTTTTTCGTTGTATTCTTTCTATTCTAGGATCCTTTTCACAACCAAATCCCTCAATTTTACTATCTATTTCATACAAGAATCTAAGTTCTTCTTTTGAAAGAATCATACCTTTTTTTACTTTATTATCTATACTTGTTAAATATTTCATATCATGTTCTTTTTTATAATATTTATCTCTATCAGGAAATTCTTTTAATTTTTCTTCTATTATTGGTATCATTTCTTGTTCCATGTTTTGGTCTTTAACAATTCCTCTTATTTCTCCAATTATATTATGTCCTTCCATTCTAATTGCGATTCTAGGTACTTTTGCTTCACCATTTTCATTCATTGTATAATATACGTAAAAGTCACCGTTAGCAAGTTGGCTTTTAGCAAAGTTATCTCCCGCTGCTGTACACCATCCTGTGTAATATCCTTGAAGAGAATCTCTTAATATATTATAATCACTCCCTTGATCATACTTTATCCATCTTCCATCTATAGTATTTAATTTTTCCACATCTTTAAGCATTATTTGCTTAATAGAATATTCATAAAGTGTTTTGAAATTGCCTTGCCCTAAGGCAGACTTTATTTCTTCATCACTAGTTTTGTTTTTAATATATTCTTCCATTAATTTTACAGTTTCAAAAACTGCTTCCTTATCTACTGGTGGAAACGGATATACAGTTGTTATATCTCTTTTAGAAAACTTATGATTTCCTTTATCATATTTTCCTAATTGTTGAACTCCTTGAAATACCCAATATTTTTCCCATATTTCATAGCCCTGTGCTTCTTCATCAAAAAGGAAATAATCAATCCAAGGTTCCAAAGACTTTCTTTGATCTTCTATTATTTGAGTCTCTAACAAATGTTTCCTTTCAGGGGTAAGTTCTATATCACCATATCCTCGTTCTTTCATTAATCTTATTTCATTTTCATAAAATCTATCAGGAATATTTTCTGACTTTATTACATATAAATCATAATAATATTCCTTTAAAAATGCCAGCCCGCCTTTACTCTTAGATTCCACAACTTTTTTCTGAACCCTTTCAAGTCTTTCTAAATATTTACATACTCTATCTCTTCTTTTATCTGATTCCTTTGCTATATGCATTACTCTATCAGATGTATGCAAGTTCTTATATAATTTTGTTATTATATCTATCCATGTATATTGTTCATTCACTTTATTATCACTTCCATTTACCTCATTATATCATAATTAAATAATAAATTTTTATAATGATTTTAAACGAAAAGAAGATACTGCTATCTTCCTTTACCTTTGTTATTTTCTTGATAATTATTAAATAATAAGTAATCTAAATATCTATTCTTTAATTCTTTTTTATATAATTCACTTTCTAGTTTATTAGCCATTAACTCTAATTTCTTTAATGTTAATGAACTATAATTATTACCTAAATATTTAATATATTTAGTAATAATACTTATTCTTAACTTCTCAGCTTTCATTAGATTTTCTCTAATAGATTCTCCATCTGTACTATCATCAATATTTTCAATAAATTTTAGTATTTTGGTAATAATATTATTTATTTTTTTCTTTATAATTTTACTACTCATACTAGGAGATGCAATGACTACTTTCTTTACTGATATTGCATCTTCCATTTTAGTCTTAGGAGTTATTTTATAACCATCAATTTTATCATATTCTAAATATACTACTTCATCAGTATTGTGATTTCTTTCAACAAAATAATTTTCTCTAGTCATCTTGGTTCCTACTTTCTTGATAACTATTTTTTAAATTAGTTAATCTTATTTGTTCTTCATGACGATATTTATTAATATTTGCATGATGACCACTCAGTAATACTTCAGGTACTTTCATTCCTCTATAGTCAATTGGTTTAGTATAATTAGGATAATCTAATAATTCAGTATCAAAGCTTTCACTATCTAGTGAGCCATTACTTATAACACCTGGTAATAATCTAGTAATAGCATCACTTATCATCATTGCAGGTAATTCACCTCCAGTTAAGACAAAATCACCAATACTAATTTCTCTATCAATAATTGTTTTAATTCTTTCATCAAATCCTTCATAATGACCACAAAGTAAGATTATATGAGATAGATTAGATAATTCTTTAGCCATTTTTTGATTAAATGTTTGTCCCCCAGGTGTTAGCATTATTACTTCTGTATTATCTTTTCGTAAATCTTCTATTGCATTAAAGATTGGCTCACACATCAGAACCATTCCACTTCCTCCACCTATTGGATAGTCATCTACTTGCTTATTTTTATATGGAGAATAATCTCTAATATTATGAATATTTATTTTAACTTTATCAGTTTCAATAGCTCTTTTTATAATAGAATTATCTAAAAACCCATCAAACATACTTGGAAATAATGTTAATATATCTATAACCATTACAATAACCCCCTAACGCTTTTATATATTAATTTTTTATTATTTAAATCAATATTTTCTATTAAGTCAAAATTATATGGTAAGAAATATTCTTTAGTCATATTTCTAACAACTAATACTTCATTTTTATTATGTTTATCTATTCTTTTTACTTTACCAATAATATTATTATCAATAATAACCTCTAAATTAATTATATCTTCATCTAGATATTGATTATCTCCTAAGATAATATCTTCTCTATTTACATATACTTTTTTACTTTTATATTTTAAAACATCATTAATATTATCTATTCCCTTAATAGTTATCATATCAAATATCTTATGATATCTATAACTATTAATAATCTCTGGTATTTTATCTTCACCAATATATATTTTAAAATTATTTTTAAATATTAGGTTTTTATACTTAAAATCTGATAATATTCTTACTTCACCCTTTAATCCATGAGTATTTACTATCTTCCCTACATATATATATTTCATTTGTTCACCTCATACATCAAGATAGAAGCAGCAACTGCAGCATTTAAACTTTCACATTTATTAGACATTTTAATATAAATATTATAATTAGCAAGCTTTGCAATACTGTCTCTTACCCCATGCCCTTCATTACCTATTATCAATACTAATTTAGCACTTGGTTGATATGTTTTTATATCAATACCATTATTTACATTAGTAGTTAATATATCATAATTATTTTCTTTAAGGCTTAGTAAGGTTTCCTCTAAATTACTAACAATAATATTAATATGAAACAACATTCCCTTAGTTGATCTTATTACCTTAGGGTTATATACATCAACACTATCAGAGCTTAGTAAAACTGTATCAAAATTAAAGGCACAAGCACTTCTAATCATCGTACCTAAATTACCAGGATCTTGAATATTATCAAGAACTAGAATTCTACTTCCTATTACACTATTTTCTTTTTTATGACATAAAGCGATAACTGGAGAAATAGATTCTAACATACTTAATTTTTCCATAACATTTTTACTTATATATGTTATAGGATATTTATAAGAAAGATTAGAGTCTTCTAGTAAATATAATTCTATTACTAAGTCTTCTTTAATAGCTTCTTCAACTAAATGAACACCTTCTATTAAAAACTTATTAGTAGTATCTCTAATACTTTTATTTTTATATTTTACTAATTCTTTTATTTTTTCATTATTAACTGAAGTAATAAGCATATTTTCACTTCCTAATCTTTAAGTTTATTCCTTAATATTTTATAATTTGGACAATATTTACTAACAACATTCCAAAACTCTTTAGAATGATTAGCGTGTACAAGATGTGATAATTCATGAATTATAACATAATCTAGACATTCTATATCATACTTAAATAATTCCGTATTTAAGGTAATAACTTTACTTTTAGTATTACATACTCCCCATCTAGTAGTCATTTTTCTTAATCTTAGACTAGGCTTAGGAATATTTTCATTAAACTCATTATACCAATAATATAGCCTATTTGTAAATATCTCTCTTAAATTTTTACTTATCCATTTATCTAATTCTTTATATGAGGGAGTAAATATTTTATCATTAAATATATCTACTTCGCTAAATGTTCCCACTATAATATCATAATTAACACCAAAATAATAAAATTTACTAGCTTTTTCTTGATGCCTATTATCTTTATTTATCATTCTTTCAATAGAAGTAATATTATCATTAATTAATTTAATTATCTTTCTATCAGACTCTAAATAATTAGTATTAACATTAATTACTCCATCATGTACTCTAATATAAGTATTCTTATTATTCTTTCTAATAATATTTACTGGATATGTAGTACCATTAATATCTATGTTCATAAATCCTCCTATAAATATCAAAAAAGGCCTTAATAAGCCTATTTATAATAATCAAACTTTTTATATCCAAATACCTTTGCTACAACACTATTAGGAAAAGTTTCAACCATATTGTTATATTTCATAACACTTTCATTATAGAATTCTCTAGCATAAGCTATTTTATCTTCACAATTAACTAATTCTTCTTGTAATTTGATAAAGTTAGTATTACTTTTTAATTCAGGATAGTTTTCACTCAATACTAATAAATTATTAACTTCTTTAGCTAATTTAATATCACTATTAACCTTATCATTAATAGTTTCTGCTTTAATAGCACTTCTCCTTATCTTAGTTATCTCTTTAAAAGTATTCGCTTCATGTCTAATATAACATTTAACAATATTTACAAGTTCTGGTACTAAATCTACCCGCCTTTTAATAACAATATCTATAGCACTAAACTTATTTAGTACTTTATTATGGCTATTTATTAAAGAATTATTAATCCCGATAATATAAAAAACTAGTATTATAAATACACATAATAATATTATAATAATCAAACTCGCCGTATCCATTTTATTCCTCCTACCATAATTATAAACTAATAAAATATAAAAATAAATAGTTATACATACTTTTTTAAAAATAGTTAATACTATTATTGGTGATATAAATGAATGTTGATTTAAGAAAATATATAATTAATAATTTTAAAGATGACGATATTGATGATATCAAAACCGCTATTAATATGTCAGTAAATAGTAAGGAAGAAGACCCTTTAATAGGTATGGGAGTATTATTTGAACTTGCTTGGATAAACAGTACTAAAGAATTAAAAGATGAAATATTAAATAATATAAAAAAAGGAATAACTAGTAATACCTAGCTATTTCTTTTCTTCTATCTTTATACTTTTAATCATATCATCAATATCAACATCACTATTAATATCATTTATAATTATAAATATAACATTAAACTTTTCATCACTACTAAAACTAAGTAAATAGATATTTAAGTTTATTTCATTATCAGAATATAGATACTTATCAATGCTAATATCTTCTAATTCAATATTTGCAGTGCCCTTATCTTCTAAATTAGGAATAATACTATCATAAGCTTCTTTATAAGAAGGCACTATCTTCTCACTCAAAACATCATAATAATTAAACCCTACAAGAGAAATATCTTTATATTTATAGCATATATCTGCTTTACTATCACAATAATTACCTAATGCTGGTAATGTTAAAGAGTATGTTTTATCATTATCATAATACTTAGTATTCCCACTTAATATATATATTCTATATCCAGAATATATATAACTAATAAATAATGTAATATTTATAATAAGTATTAATATATAGCAAAGTAGATATCTTTTATTTTTTATTATATACTTTAAAGTATAATAAGGAAAATAAAAGATATTTAATAAGAATGATAAAATAATATATTTCTTATTATGTGATTTAATTATATATATAATATTAACCATAACTAATATAATACCCAAGATATTTAACATTAAAGATCTAATAATATCTAACTTTGATATAGTATAAATATTTAAGTATATATATATCATTGGCGTGAACAATAAAATAGACGCTAAAAGATTTAGAATTAAAACTAACTTTTTCTTCATAATTACCTCATTTTAGTTTTCTTCTTGCCATAATTATGAAGTTCTTCTAAACTTATTTTTCTTATTTCATGATGCCCACAGTTAGTACATGTTCTTTCATATACAGCATATTCTTCATAATGACTATCGCCCTCATAATCCTTAATAAAAGCACGAACATCATCTCCACGTTGCCATGATCCAAAAGTATGCCCTTTTTCTCGACATTCACCAAACTTAATATCTTGATATTTGTTAGATATTTTACTGTTTAATTCATTAACCCATTGTCTAACCCTTTTAATCTTAGCAATATCTGCACTACTATATGTATTATCTAATATAATACCCATTAAAGCAATAGTATTCTCTTCATCTAAATTAGATAATAGTGCCTTAAACATATTTTCATCTTCTTTAGTCATAAACCCTCCTTGGTTATATATTATAAATAAATTATTGATAAAATACAACTATATATAATAAAAAACGCCTTAGATATACTATCCAAAGCATTTAATAACTATATATTAATTAACTATATTTACAGTGCGATATGCTACTTTAGTAATATTCTTACTATTAGTGACATAATAAACTATTGTATAAATACCCGGCGTATTATAATCTATATAATCAACTTTAATTACCGAACTATTTAAATCTCCCTCAACAGAATCAACAGCAGAATATCCTTCCTCTTCATATACTTCCGTACTTTTAATAGTAATATTTTTATTGCCTTTCAACATTAAAGTAAGCAATTGATTAGTCTTAACAACATTAACTATTCTTTCTATAGATACTTCTTTATTATTTAAAGTAAGAGTAAATACAACCTTATAAGTACCTTCTTTAGTAGTATCAACATTCCCATCAACACTAACTAAATTAGCAATATTATTATTATCTTTATCTCTAGCTATATACCCTATATCAATATAACTATCATTTAAACTAATATTAATTTCACTAGGTCCGACTAATTCAAATGTATATTTACTATTTTTATTATTATTAACAATTAATACTATAATTAGTACTAAAGCAATAACCCCTAATAATATTCCTCCTATTATAAATAAATTCTTTTTAGTCATAAACTTAACTAAAGAATTACTCTTCTTTGCATCTTCATCATCTTCATTATGTCCAAAATACATATTATCACCTTTCTTTATCTATTATTTTATCTTTATATATACTAACAGGATTAAAAGTAAGACGGTGGTACTTAGTAATACCATATTCTTTTATTGCTTCAATATGTTTCTTAGTACCATATCCTTTATTATTTTTTAAACCATACATAGGATATATTTTATCTAATTCATACATCATATTATCCCGATATACTTTAGCAATAACTGAAGCAGCCGCAATAGAAATACTTTTAGCATCCCCTTTAATAATAGATGTAGTTTCTGTATCAATATCTAATTTCATAGCATCTATTAGTATATGATCCATCTTAAAACCGACATTATTAATAGCATCTTTCATTGCCAACTTTGTGGCTTCATAAATATTAATTTCATCAATTACTTTTTCATCTATTACTCCAATACCTACTCCTATAGCATGTTTCATAATATAATCATAGTATTCATTTCTTTTCTTTTCACTTAACTTTTTAGAATCTGTTAACCCCTCTAAAATAAAGTCTTTAGGTAAAACAACACATGCAGCAACGACACTACCAATTAAAGGCCCTCTACCTACTTCATCTACTCCACCTATTAAGTTATAACCCTTACTATATAATTCATTTTCATATTTATATAAATCAACTTTTTCTTTTTTCATTTCTAAGTTCTTCCTCTAGTTTATTAATAATGTCAACAAGTTATCTTATCCATAATATATTAACATCTTTCATCACAAACATCATTTAATACTTTATGAATACCATCTAGATATATATCATATAATTCATCATGTTCCTCACTAGTTAATGCAACATATGGATCATTTTGACTAGCTACAGTATCAGCATGATAACTAACTATTTCTCCATCTTTAACAAAAACTACTAAAGGTACATAAATTCTTTTCTTCGAAGTATTATGTTCTACCCCATCACTATCTTTAACAATATAATCATCTAATATACTATTTAAAGCCTCTACTAAATCATAATAATCGCTACTACCCTCTTTAGTAGTAATGAATTCCCCATTTTCATAACTAATAGTATCTCTTACTTCATACATATTTAAATAATATATTTTATCTAAAGAAGTACTACTAGCAGCCTCTAATAATGGCGTAATAGCATTTCTACACCAAGGACATGTTGGATAACCTAAGTATATAACACCTGATTTATTCTTAATAACATCTAGTAATTCATCAATAGTACTATATTTAATAACATTATCACTAGGTATACTAACTTCTAAATAATCTTTACCACTACTAGTTTTCTGTCCATTATAACTTTCATACTCTTCTTTAAATTTACTAGCATCACTAACCTCAGTTTCTCTATTACCACATCCCGTAATAAAAAATATGCCTAATATAGCAATACATAATAATATTTTCTTCTTCATAAACTACCTCTCTTACATTAATTATTATATATTTAAATTAATAATATGGCAATATATTTTTAAAAAAATAAAACAATTAACTAACTTAAATATTTATAATAATTACTATTAATAATTAACTTAGATATAGATATTTTATCATTAACTATTTTATTAATATTATTAATATATTCTTTATCTATACTACTATCTAATTTAATTACTTCTTTAGTTAAATAATTATATTTAGCTTTATTAGTTATCCAACTTCTATCACTAAATATTACTATCTTTTCACTACTAGAAAATATATCTCTACCCATTAATAATCTAGAATCAAAATCTACGCCAAAAAGATTTAATACTGTTGGTAATATATCTAAACTAGATATATAATCATTAACTACCACATCTTGATAATTACCATTATTCCATATAATTAAACTATTTTTATATAAATCAAAATAATTATCTTTAATATTCATATATTCATCTATTTCTTTAGTAAGTAAACCATATGGATAATGATCAGGTGCTATAACTATTACAGTACTCTCTAATAAATTATTATCTTCTAATCTTTCTAATAATAACTCTAGTGATTTATCAAACTCTATTTGTGTAGCATAATAAGCTTTTATATCATTACTAACATCTAATTTATCTACTAATTCTTTATTTTTAATAGCTATATCATTTGTTTTAAAATTATATTCCATATGACCACTAATTGACATATAATAAGTCATAAACTTATCTTTATATAAATAATACTTCGTACTATTATCAATTACCTCAATATCACTTCGTGGCCATATATCACAATTGTTTAAACCATTATCACAACCCATAAATAACATATACCCATAATTAGGCATAGTAATATTTCTTTGATAGAAGGTAGAATCTCCACCATGATAAGCACTAGTATAATACCCTAAATCACTAAATACTTTACCATAAGAATATATATAATTTTTATTAATAGTTTTATCCATACTACATACTGATACTCCCGGAACTAGTGATAGTAAAGAAATAAACTCTCCATCAGAAGTACTGCAATTATATATTGGACTATAAAAATTATTAAACTTCATCCCTTCATTATATAATTTATATAAAGTAGGTGTTATATCTTTATTAATAGCCATTGGATAAAAAGATTCAGCAGTTATATATATTAAATTTTTATCTTTAAATATACCAGTATATTCATTCTTATTACTAGGTATTTGATTAATAAAATAATTATTTAAACTATTACTAGTATTATTAAAATTAAAGTTTAGAATATTATATGAAGTACTATCATAAGATAAATTAATCATATTATTCACTATAACTTTATCTTGAAAATTAATAATATCTTTATATATACCAATACTAAAACTATTTAATAAACCAATCTTATTAGTAGTATTAGTAATAGACTTTGTTAAATATAATAAATTATAAATATTACTATCAATTAAACTAGTTGTATATACTAATGCACTAATAATAGTAAATAATAATATATTTCTTTTAGTAAGCTTAGATAACTCTATTCTTTTATAGAAGAAAATAATAATTATAAGGGGAATTAGTAGTAAACATATTGGTATAATATAAAGTGATATTAATCTAAGAATACTATCACCAAACCCCATAACTTGATTAGCATAAGTAATACCATCAATACCTACAATAGAATGATATAATTGGTAATATACTATCTCTACTTCATATAAAAAGGTAATAATTATTATACTAATTAAATATATTATCTTTTTATTTATTAAAGTTAAGAAAAAAGCAAAAGGAATACTATATAAAAATATATAAACAGTATCTAACATAAAGACATTTTTAAAGGTAAATAATTTTAATATTAATTCTAAAAATATTATTATTAAATAATTATATATAAATACTTTCTTATTTTTCATCATACCATCCCCACTTAAAATATATTAAATATAGTTTTATTATATACTTTACTATACTATCTAGTCAAATAAAAAACACTTAAGTATTTAACTTAAATGCTTTATCTATAGCATTACTTCTATTGCTATTTCCCGTATATAATCACAATATATAAAAAAAAAGCCCATATTAGAGCCTTCAATTACATCATATCTTCTAAATCACTAATCACATTTTCTTTAGCTTTACACATTTTCTTAAATATGCGTTCCATATTACCACTTGCATATTGCTGATACAATAGTGTTCCACCAATACCAGCTAAAACTAAAGCAATTCCAGTTTTTGCTTTCATTTATATCACTCCCTTAACTAGTATTTACTAATAATTATTAATTATACTTATTTATTAAAAATTCTTTAAGAGTAGTTCTTCTATTTTCCACATAATCATTTTTAACGCCATATAAAAATGATTGTCTATCTCCAACTAAAATTAAAGTCTTTTTAGCTCTTGTGACTGCTGTATATACTAATTTATTATATAACATTCTTCTAAATGAATTAACAACTGGCATAATAACCATTTTAAACTCTCCACCTTGAGATTTATGTACGCTAATAGCATAACCATGAGTAATATTAATAAACTTATCTGATGTATAAACTACTTCATTACCATCAAAATTAATAACTAATTCATTTTTTTTAGATTTACTTTTTTTAGCAAGCACTACTTCTTTAATATAACCAATATCACCATTATATACATTATTATCAGGGTCATTTACTAATTGAAGTATTTTATCATTTTCCCGATAGATAACATTACCAACAGTTAATTCTTTTTTATTATCATCTTTAGGATTAAATATAGATTGTAAAATAATATTTAAGTTATCTATACCATTAATAGTTTTATACATTGGTGCTAAAACTTGAATATCTTTTTCAGTATATCCTTTTGCTGTAGCTCTCTTTACAATATCACTAATCGCACCAACTACTAAACTAGTATCACATTCAATAAAATTATAATCAGCTTTTTTATGAATAAAACTTTCACTTAATTCTTTCTCTTTAATTTCATTAGCTAGATTAACAATATATGATTCTTCATTTTGCCGATATAGTATATTTAATTTAACAACATCTAAAACATCAGAATCTATTAAATCTTTTAATACTTGTCCTTGACTAACACTTGGTAATTGATAATAATCTCCTACTAAGATATATTTAGCATCTTTACGACACCCTTTTAATAAAGCACTAAATAATACCGTATCAATCATACTGACTTCATCAATAATAACATACTTTTCCGTACGTGGATTAAATATATCACATGAAAAAGTATTTCTTTCTTTATCCCATCCTAAATATCTATGAATAGTATAACCTGGTATTAAAGTTGTTTCCATTAATTTTTTTGCAGCCCTACCAGTAGGAGCTAATAAGGCAATATCATTATCACTTATTTTATATATATTTTTAAGTAAAGAAACAATAGCTTTAATAATCGTAGTTTTTCCTGTTCCTGGACCTCCTGTAATAATCGTAAAATTATTATTTAATGACTTAATAATAGCTTTTCTTTGACTTTCATCATATTTTATATCATTAATATATTCTAGTTCATCAATCTTATTTTCTAATTTAGGTAAATTATTTCTTTCTAAATTATTTAAGTAATATATTTTATCTACAATATATTTTTCACTATCATATAAACTACTTAGATAATAACGATCATGATCTATTCTAATCTTACCATCTTTATTTAATTTAATAATCATATATTCTAATTTCTCTAAATCAATATTAGGTACATATTTAACTATCTCATTATAAATATCTTCGAGCAATAAATAGGTATCCCCTTTTTCAAAAGTTATTTCATTAATAATATATATAATTAGTGAAGATATTCTCCTATCATCATCAATACTTATACCAATATTTATCGCAATAAAATCTATATCAGTAAATCTAAAATCTAATTCATTAACTAAATCATATATATTATTATTTACTATATCTAAAGCATTATTCTTATATCTATTTAAAATAGTTAAACAGTTTTTTGTACTAAAGCCCATTTTAGATAACTCTAATACTATATTACTAGTACTTTGATATTCTACTAATACATTATGTATTTTAGTTATTTTATCCGTACTAAGTCTAGGAATAATTTGTAAATCACTTGGACTATTTAAAATAATATCTAAGGTATTTTCTTTAAAAGCATCAACTATTTTTTGAGCAGTTTTTTCTCCAATAGGAAATAACTCACTAGATAAAAACTCTACTACTTCATCTTCTTTAGTTGGTAAGATTAATTCATAATCGCTTACTAAGAATTGCTCACCATACTTATTATGTGTTGTAATTTCACCATTCATTAGATACGTTGATTTTAGTTTTAAATCAAAAAAATTACCTACAAAAGTTATATTCTTACCAGCATATTCAATATCTGTATCAAGTACTTTTAATAAGCCAACAGTATAGCCGTTATCTTCATTACTAAAAATAGTATTACTATATATACCTTTAATATAACCCATAAAACCACCTCGTTTACTTAATAAAAAATGTACTATTGCTAGTACAATCTTTATTTTTGTGTATATGTTGTATATAAATATCCACTATAACTAGCACTAGCCCAAGTATTAGTAGCAATAGATCCATCAACCCAAAAATACGCTGTATAGGAAACAGAACTACCCGCACTAACATCAACACTAGTTATTAATAGATCTTCTGAAGCATTTAATGTTTTAGTAACTGTACTTCCTGAGCTTACTAATGTTATCTTAGCAGCATTACTTGATGCTAATTTAAATACACTACTAGAACCACTATTAGTATGTAAATATACACTAGCACTAACATTAGCACAACCTGATGGAACAGCAATAGTTATTGTCGTACTTTTACCGCCCGTATATGCACTAGACATATCAATTACTCCGCTTATATCAGAACCATGTGAATAATTAACAGTAAAACATTTAACAGAACCATTATATTGGGAACTATCACTTGCAGCATTAGCATACCATGCATATGTACCACCAATTACAAGTATCATAACTAAAACAACTATCAATATATATTTATTTGCTTCATTTATTTTCATTGATATCTACCTACCTAAGTACAATACTATCATATATCAAGCCCTTTTTCAAGGCTATTTTATTATTTTGCCATATACTTTATCATTATCTACATCTGTAATCATAACATTAACTATCTCATTATTTTGAACATTATCATTAACTATTACTGATATATAATTAGATGTTAAAACCTGTTTCTCATCTTTTCTAGATTCTACTAAACCATCTAATACTTTACCAATATATTTATTATAATAAGTACTTTCTAATTCATTAGATAAGTTAATTACTTCTCTTACTCTCTTTTTCTTTATAGACTCTTCTACCTGATTACTCATTGTACTAGCGGGTGTCCCATTTCTTCTTGAATATGGAAAAGTATGAATCTTAGTAAAGCCAATTTCTTTTAAAGTATCAATTGTTTCATGAAACTCTTCTTCCCCTTCACCAGGAAAACCCACTATTAAATCAGTAGTTAAAGATATATCTTTAATTTTCTTTAATTCATTAATTTTATCAATAAATTCTTTCTTATTATATCTTCTATTCATACTTTTCAGAATCTTATCACTACCTGATTGAATAGGTACATGTAAATGTTTAGCAATCCTATCATTAGTATTAATAAGTTTAATAATATGTGGTGTTAACTCATTTATTTCAATAGAAGATAATCTAATACGATATAATCCATCTATTTTAACTAATTCATCTAATAATGTTTCTAAATTAGTATTTATATCAATACCATATCTCCCAGTATGAATACCTGTTAAAACTATCTCTTTATAACCATTTTTAACGAGTAAGGAAACTTCTTTGATTACTTTATCCATGCTTTTACTTCTCAAGCCACCTCTTGTATACGGAATAATACAATAACTGCAATATGCATTACATCCATCTTGAATCTTAACAAAAGCTCTAGTATGATTTTCAAAATTAGTAATAGTCATATCTTCAAATTCTTGATTAGATAAATCATATATTCTTTTTATTTGATTATGATTAGTTAAATATTCAGATATAATATCTAAAATACGAGATTTATCTTTATTACCAATAACAATATCTGCCTCTACTTCATTACTTCTTATTTGACTATAACAACCCATTACAATAATTATCGCATCTTTATTCTTTCTTTTAGCTTGATTAATTATCTTTCTACTTTTTTTATCACTTTCATTAGTGACACTACAAGTATTAATTATATAAATATCCGCTTCATCATCAAAATCAACTATTTGATAATCATGATTCTTTAACAAATTAATTACATATTCACTTTCATAAATATTTACTTTACATCCTAAACTATATACTGCTACTCTCATACTATTTACTTAAATTATTTAAATAATTTAATGCCTCCTCAAAAGTATTAACTTTTATAATATCTATATCATAATTATGTTCTTTTTTTACCTCTATTGCTTCATCATAGTTAGCTTCTGGAACAAATACTAAATCCATTTTATTTCGAAAAGCACCCATAATTTTATATTTAATACCATCTATTTCCCCAACATTTCCTTCAATATCTATTGTCCCAGTACCCGCTACTTTTAAACCATGAGTAATATCTTCATCAGTAATAGCATTATAAATACTAAGTGCTAGCATAAGCCCACCTGATGAACCACTTTCACTCGCTTTAAACTTAATATTAATTTCTGGATCCAACTCATATTCATAATCTGTTTGAACAATAATACCTAATTTTTTTTCATCATCTAATTTTACTTTAAAACTATATTCCTTACTATTACGCATAACACCAATAGTAATTATTTGATTTTCACTCTTTTTATCTAATTCATTTTTTATATCAATAAGACTACTTACTTTAATATCATCAATACTAATAATATTATCTCCTATTTTTAAATCATTATCATTATAATTTGCTAATATAACATTATTATATCCAGTAATATTAATTGTTTTATTAGCATAGCGATATGCTAGTATTGTAGCATTATCAATAGAGCTTTCTAACATTACCCTATTTCTTGTATAAATATCTTCTGAGCTTTCATTAGATATTTGTCTTTCTTCTTCTTTTTCAATATCAAAGTCTGGTAAAATTAAACCCATTAAATATGTCATAACATTACCACGATATTCTGTGACATAAAGTAAGTTTAGACTACCTTCACTTTCATAGCCACCCTCTATTTCAATACGATTAGTAATATCTATTGTTCCACCCGGTGCTTCAATATAGTATGGAACTGGATAATTAGCAATTATACCTACTATTACTAATATTAATATATATTTAATATTATCTTTTAAAAACTCTTTAATTTTCTTCATTGTATCTCTCCTATTATAATTAAACCTATTAAATCATATACTTAATTATGAAAAACAAATATAAAAATTTATTAATTATTATTATATTACTATTTATATTTTTAGAAATTTTATTTAATAAACTAATCATTATAAATACTGTTATGGAATCATTAAATATCTGGGTAAAGGCTATTATTCCTTCCTTATTCCCTTTCTTTGTTATTTCTGATTTATTAATTACTTATAACTTCATAGACTATATTCCTAATAAAATAAAAAAACATATATGTCGGTTATTAAATATTTCTGATAGTGCTTTATCTATCCTACTACTTAGTATGATATCAGGATTTCCCTCTAATGGAAGAAATACCCATAGTTTATATAATAAAGGAATGATAAGTAAAGATGAAGCTAGTTATATTTTAATGTATACGCATTTCTCTAGTCCAGTATTTATATTAACTACTTGTTCACTATTATATTTAAAAAATGAAAAAATTGGTATTATACTATTACTTAGTCATTATTTATCTAATATTATTATTGGTATTTTATTTAGAAATATTAACAATCCATCATTTGATAATTCTATCATAAAGGAACATAAAAGTCAAAACTTTACAATTAACTTTATTAAATCTATAAAGTCCTCAATTGATAGTCTATTACTTATATTAGGTATCTTAACTATATTTCTAATTATTTCATCAATATTTATAAATATACTTAACACTAATCTATATACAAGTGCTATTATAAGAAGTATTTTAGAAATAACATTAGGCCTTAAATATATATCTAATTTAAATATATCATTAATTCATAAAATAATATTATTCTCTTCAATTCTATCTTTTGGAGGATTATCTGTTCATATGCAAGTAATATCACAAATAATAGAAGATAAAATATCCTGCAAATATTATTTAATGGGGAGAATATTTCAAGTACTATTTTCAATAATTCTTAGTTATATATTTTATATAATATTAATATAAAAAACTTATCATAAAGATAAGTTTAGTTTAAGCTTTCAGTATCTCTTAAAATAGATTGTTCAGTTTGTTTAACATCTCTATTAGCAGCACTTATACTACTAGCGAATTGTTCAACTAAAGAAGTATATGAATCAAATTTACTTCTTAATTGATCATATTCACTTCTAAATTGTTGACTAGCTTGTCCTTCAAACATACCGCTTGAGAAAATATTATTCATCGTAGAATTGAAATCATCAAAAATGTTTTTCATATTAGAAGAATAATTTCTAATACTGGCAGCATCAGCTTCAACTCTTTCATAAGTTATAGTTGTATTATTATTCATATTATCCCTCCTTATTAAAAACGTGTTCTAGATATAATTTCATCTTGTGTTGTTTCAATTTTACCAGATGATGTAATACAAAAACTACCATAGCGGTTAATAGTACTACACATACGTGCAAGATCATCTTTATAACTATAAATTTGATTAGCTATTGCCATTGCTTCTGGTGATATATAATCACTCTGAACCATTTCATCTACAGTTTTAAAAATATTATCACTATTTGTCTTAAATGATTCTGCATTTTCCAATAATTTTTTACCACTAGCAGTTAATTCAACTGGTGAAATACTAAATACTCCCATAATATCTCCTTCCTAACATAATAATACTCATATGTTATGTATTAAGTATATCATTATTTCTTTTAGAAGTAAATAAAATTGTCACCATCTTGTGTAAAGTTATAACAAGAATATAATTCACTAATAACTTTCAAAGATTATTATTTATAAATCTAAATTAGTAAATTTAACATCAAAACACTTTCTACTCGCTAAATAATCACACATATGTACAAAACGTTCTAATTCATTTTTAGGCTTTGGTAAAACTTCTTTTTTAGTTATATTGTCATAGTTCCACTCCCCCATATGGCTTTCAATCATACTACACATTTTTCTCGTATCATCAATATCAAGAGATAGTTCTTTAGCATGACTCATTATTAAGTTTGAAATAAGTAATGGATGATCTATTCTAGTATATTTCTCCTCTGGATTACCTTTTTTTAATCCATCATGTAAAACTAAAGCCATAATAATTAAATCCTTTTCTGTATCCGTAAACTTACATCCAATAGTATTATTACATAATAACTCATAAGCAAATCTAACTGCTAATTTTGTATGTTTTAATAAACCATGTTTTGTTTTAGCAAATGTTGGATGATATTTTCCAGTAGAAGATGCTGGAATATCAAAGAAATAATCTGGCAATAAATTTATCAAATATTTTAAATCATCACGTCTTTTTTCATCTTTAATATAACTAATTTCTTTAGTAAAATAACCTAATTTATCCATATTTAATCCTCCTTCTTGATATTTACATCTAACTTATTATATGGTATCTCTATATTATTACTATCTAAGGCTTTCTTTATTAGAACTAACACCTTTCTTTTAATACCTATTTGAGTACAAGGATTACATTCAATAGCAATTTGATAGATTATTGATGAACAAGCTAATTCATTAAGTCCTAATAATTCATAGTTAATAACATTATCTATCTTTAAAATATCTTTCTGTAAATTATTTAATAATTTTTCAAGACTTTCTATATTAGTTTGATAAGATACAGGAATATCAATAACTAACATTGTATTATTATTACTATAATTTATTACTTCAGTAAAACTACTATTAGATATTACTTTAACTTCTCCAGTATAAGACTTTATTTTAGTATTCATAAGTCCAAAAGAAATTACTTCTCCCTTAAAACCATTTATTTCAATAACATCACCAATAGAATATTTATCATCAAATATTATTAAAATTCCCGCTAGAAAGTCTTTAATAATATCTTGAAAAGCAAGTCCTATAACAGCAGCAGCAATTCCTAGAGAAGCTATTATTTTACTAGTATCAATACCATATACTCCTAATATTGATAAAATAATAAATGCTGTAAGTAAATATTTAATAATATTCTTTACTAAAGAAATAATTGTATCATTCTTTTTACTAATTACTTTCTTTCTTTTTTTACTTTCATTCCATACTTTAGTTATTATTCTAGAAAATATATTGTAAATAATAAGCCCTAAAGCAACATATATTAATGGTTGATAAATTTTTTCTGATAATATAAATTTCATATACTTCATTCCCTTCTTAAATAAAATTTATTAATATTTCATTAGATACATAAAAATATTTATCCCTTATTCTTAAATGATTATTAACTACTTCTAATTTACCTTCATTAATAAGCGATATAACTATTTTATTATCTAATAAATCTTCATGATATCTATTTTGATAATTTGTAAGATTAATACCTTCTAATTTTCTAAATCCTAATATTATAGTATTTTGTTTTTGCATATCTATATCTTCATAAATGCTATTATCTAAAAAACTGCCTTTTAAATATTTAGACATATTTTTAGTATTAGTTATACGATAGTTATTTAAATAACTAACTGCGGATAAACCAAAACCATAATATTCTTCATTATTCCAATAAACTAAGTTATGCTTTGATTGATAGTTATTTTTGGCATAATTGCTTGTTTCATAATGAATATAATCATGTTTCTTTAAAGTATCATTTATATATTTATACATATTATAATCAATATCTTCATCAATATATTTTCGTCTATTTATCGCAAACATAGTATTATCTTCAATAATTAAACTATAGTAAGATAAGTGTGGAATATCAAGTTTTAAGTAATTATCTAAATCTTCTTTAATAATATTTATATCTTTATCTATACCATACATTAAATCAATATTAATATTATTTATATCATTTTCTTTTAGCATATTAACTACTTTATATACCATTTCTTTAGTGTGTACACGATTTAATTCTTTAATTATTTTATCATTAAAACTTTGAACACCAATACTTACTCTATTTACACCATATTTTTTGAATAGCTTTACTTTATCTATAGATAATGAT
The DNA here is from genome assembly GCA_964616035.1 of uncultured Muribaculaceae bacterium. GTDB lineage: Bacteria > Bacillota_I > Bacilli_A > RF39 > UBA660 > UBA6414. The sequence goes on along the minus strand of CAZTTM010000001.1, from coordinate 6,184 downwards.
TCAGGATTCACTTCAATAGTAAACTCTAAATCATTAGATACTTTAAATATTTTAATTATTTTAAATAATCTTTCTAATTCAGAATAAGATAAACTGCTAGGAGTACCCCCTCCTATATAAAGGGTAGATATTATTTCATTCTGATATCTAGTTTTAATTTCCCTCTCTAAGTTATCTAAATAACTAGATATAATTTTAGAATTATAATATATTTTACAAAAATCACAGTAAGAACATATATTATTACAAAATGGTATATGAATATATACTGCTTTCATATTAATCTATTTTCCAATCTATCTCTTTTATGTTATTTTCTCTTAAAAAATCATTAGTCTTAGAAAATGGCTTACTACCAAAGAAACCTGAATATGCAGAAAATGGTGATGGATGTGGTGAAGTTATAACTAAGTGAATAGGATTAGTAATATACTTAGCTTTACTTTTAGCAAAATTACCCCATAAAATAAATACAACTGGCGTAGGCTTTTCATTTACTTTTTTTATTACTTCATCACTAAATTGTTCCCACCCTATATTTTTATGACTTGCAGGTTTATCTTTTTCAACAGTAAAAACGCTATTAAGAAGCAATACACCTTCTTTAGCCCATTTTTCTAAATCACCATTTTGAGATACTGTAATACCTAAATCATTATATAATTCTTTAAATATATTTTGAAGTGATGGTGGTAATCTTACCCCTTTAGATACAGAAAATGCAAGACCATTTGCTTCATTAATACCATGATATGGATCCTGTCCTAGAATAACTACTTTAACATTATCATAATCTGTTAATTTAAAGGCTCTTAGAATATCACTTTTAGGAGGAAAAATTGTCTTTTCACGGTATTCTTTATTAATAAACATAGCTATATTTTTAAAATAATCTTTTTTATATTCATCTTTTAAGACTTCATCCCAACTATTACCTATCATTCATAATCACCTTGACTTATATATATAATATTTTTATCTATATCATTACTCATAATTATACCTCCTTTATATAGCTAAATTAATTATACTATGAAGAAGAAAAAATGTAAATTAAACAGAGAAAAAAATGTATGACTTGCATACATTAGTTATAAATGTTTCTTACTATCTATTAAAATTATATCATCGCCTATTTTAACAATTTGTTGCCAGTTAACAGTTTTTTCTTCACTTGCGGTAAATCTCTTTAGTTTTCTTTCTTCCACTATTAGACTTTTTATCATGCCTTCTAAAGATACTACTACATCAATAATAATTCCTACTCTCTTACCACTATTAATATCTATTATTTCTTTCTTTTGTAATTCCGATAAGTACATACTTACCTCCCTACTAGATTATATGTTATTTAACTAATTTTTTTATATTATTAATAGCATTTTTTTCAATTCGTGATATTTGAGCTTGACTTATTCCTAGTTCACTTGCTATTTCCATTTGAGTCTTGCCAATAATAAATCGATCATTTAATATTTGTTGTTCCCTTATGCTTAATTTATTTATTGCTTTTTCAACCGACATTCTAGCTTCTAAATTACCATCATCTTTTTTATCAGCAATTTGGTCAAATAGATAAATAGTATCTCCTCCATCATTATATATTGGCTCGTACATACTAACAGGTTCTCGTAATGAATCAATAGCATTTACTACTTCATATTCTGAAACTCCTAATAGTTCTGAAATCTCTTTATTAGTTGGTTCTTTACCATCGCTAGTTGTTAATTCTTCTTTAAGTTTTAATGTTTTATATGCAATATCTTTGACACTTCTAGATATTCTAAGGGAAGAATTATCTCTTAAGTATCTTTTGATTTCCCCAACTATCATCGGGCAGGCATAAGTTGATAATTTTACATCATATGATATATCAAAGTTATCAATAGCCTTAACTAATCCTAAACACCCCACTTGAAATAAATCATCTAAGTTATCTGTTTTATTATAAAACTTCTTTAATATAGATAATACAAGTTTCATATTACCTTCAATTAATTCATCACGTGCAAAATTATCTCCCTCATTCATTTTCTTAAATAGTTCTAATGTTTCTTGATTACTTAATACTCTAATATTCGCAGTATTCACGCCACAAATTTCTACTTTATGACGTGCCATATATTATCTCCTTTCAAAGTAATATTGGTATATTTTTATTATTTTTATGCAAAAAAACTCCGTATTTATACGAAGTTTAAAATTATTATTTTTGTAATATAAATCCTGTAGCAATTGGTCTAGTTGCCTCCATATTTGACCAGTTAATTGGTCTATTAATTATTTTATTATTAACTACTAAAACACTTGAATTACCTCCATCAAGATTAGCAGCATTGTAAGCACCATATCTTAACATTATTTTTGCAAGATCCGCTACTGAAGCCCCAACAGAATCAATTCTTCTTCCATCTATTACAAGGAATAATACAATACCATCTTTTCTTTGACCAATAGCACTTCTTGGATGAATTCCATATCCACCATTACCTTGAACAATAGCAGATTTACCATTAACTACTAAGAATGGTCCAAATTCAACAGCATCTCTAACTCCTGCAGCAATTGCTTCTTTAGCCGAAACATCTCCTAAATATAGTTTATTATCTTCAGTAAATCCAATTACTCCACCATCATATGTTCTAGATCTAGTAGAAGATATAATTTCACCATCTTTTATTACAATTCCTTGTACTAAGCCACCTGTTCCAAGACCATTAGGATCTAAGAAACCGCCACCATTAATAGCGACAAGAGCATCATTCTCTTTAGCCATATCAGTTAAATATTGCCCATTATATCCTAAATATTTACTAGTTACTAATTTTATTTTAGAAGGATCATAAATAACCGCTAAATAAGCATCATAACCATTTTCTCTAAACTTGATTATTTTATATTGTTCCCCTTCTTCATGTTCTAACACTTCTTTATCATATTCATCTTTATAAGTAGTACTAACTGTACTATCATCATTAATTTCTATTAAATCTAAGTTAGTATCTTCATCTGGCTCAATTACTTTATTATAAGCAAGTACTTTATTTATTGTTTTATCACTATAGAATATTGTCGCTAAATACTGATGATTCATTGTTGTCATAGCGGTAGTAATTAAATAATCCCTAAATCCAGAATATGGACCATATAATAGAAATAATCCACCAGATAATCCTAGCAAGAATATTGTAATTAAAGCAATACGTACTTTCTTTTTCAGTCTTCTTTTTTTAACTTTCTTGACTTTCTTTACCATTGCTATCAACCTCTTCATATTTCTTATCTTTATTATAATCAATATATTCTTTATATATACTAGGATATTCTTCTAATTTATTTTCACTTAATTCTTCTTCATTATATGATGTTAATTTTTTATTAAAATTATTTATATCATTTATATATATATTAACTAATTTTTCATAAGTTATTTTATATTTATTACATACATTATCATTAAGATCTGCTTTACAATTATTATCTAATACTACTATATCTTCTTTAATATCTTTTAGTATTTCAGAATAATTATCAAATAATTTAATATCATCCTCATACTCATCTTCTATTGTACTATAATAGAACTCATTAATAACTAATTTAGCATCTTCTCTTATATCATTATATTTTTCAACATTCTTCACTAAACTTTGATAAGCACTTTCAATATTATTCTTTCTCATTTGATTATTCTTTTTATTAACAATAATAATAGTAGTTATAACAGCAATTATTACTATAACTATGAAAATACTTCCTATTACTATTATCTTCTTTTTACTTCTCATTTATTACTCACCTATATTATATTCTACTACAAATGATTTCTTTTATAAAGATAAAAAGTATAAAATATTAAAATTATGGCAAAACATTGTCTAATACTTTTTATTTATGTTCAGTTATAGATAATACTTTAGATACTATCTTAGTAATTTTTAAACTTTTATTTACCGCAACTTTCTTTCCTAAGGCTTTACCACCTATAGTTAATGATGATATTATAGCAGTTATAAATAAACTACAAATAATTGACTCATTAGCTATATGAGTTGCAATAATCACTCCAGCAGTACCTGAGATAATACCACATATATCTCCAATTACATCATTACAAAGTGATGAAACTTTATCTTTATTTTTAATTAGTTTAATAGCTGTTTTAGCACCTTTAATTTTACGAGATGCCATTGCATTAAATGGATATTCAGCACATGTAGTAACCGCTACTCCTATCATATCAAAAATTATTCCTATTAAAATAACTATTAATAATACTAATAATTCAACAACTGTATTAGATTTTTCTAATATTGTTTCTGATAGATATGAAAACATCATAGATATAACAAATGTTAAACTAGTTATTTGTATTATCCATTTATAATTTTGTTTATTTTTCATTATACACTCCCATATAAATGAAAAAGGCAATTATCGCCTTTTATCATTGCTTTTATCGTATGGCATTAATATAGTTAACTTTGCGCCTTAGGTCAAGTAGGGTTTCCCTATTCTCTACATAGACGTTACCATCTATGCGGTTCCCCTTTAAAAAGAATAATATAAAGTCGCCTATTATATGACTTGATTGCCACTTAGTACACACCATAATCCTATATTATAACACTCTAGGAGTTTTCCTCACCAATTGTTTATTAGTTATTCTTTTTTGCAATGATAGTTTCATGCTGCAATACTTAAAATAATTATAGCTATTAACGTATTTATAAGCTGATCAACAATTCCCTATCATCACGCAAGACAAGCTACGCTACTCGTAAATTCAATACATAGTAGGTTTAATCCTAAGTCATAGTATTTCGTCAACTGTTGTGTATAGATTTACTACAAGATTAGGTCTCCATGAAAATTGGAACGGATATCGTATGCCATTACGGTCGTCCAACTTTCTTACCACTCAGCACTCGCCCCAAATTGGGCATAAGAAGCAAGCACCATGTGTTTCACAGTTGTGCTCTTTAGCGGATTTTTAGCCCCGCCTTCGTAATAAACTTAATTGACTAGAATAATGCGCCATACTTGCATGTAATAATACCATATTTTATTCACCTTGTCAAATCGCATATTGCAAGTATATAGTACATTATATTACTTTAAAATATAAATTATACTAATATAATATTTAATAATATTCCTACTAATACTCCTACTCCATAAACAATACCAAGTATTAAGAAGTTATCTTTAATATTTTTATTAGTTTTAAATAAAATTAATATTCCAAGACCACTATTAGTTAATAAACCTGCAATAAGTGATGACATATTAACTATTCCTTTAGCGTACATTTCACTAATTATTACACTAGATGCACAATTAGGAATTAAACCTACTAAACTAGATATCAAAGGCCCTACAACACTATTATAAGATAGCACCTTTTCTATATATGCATGACCATAAAACTCAACAATAATATTTAAAATAAGAGAAAAAATAAAGATAAATCCTGATATTGAAATAGTATGTTTAATACTAGATAATATTGGCTTATGATCACAATCACAATGTGCCTCTTCACATAGTTCATCAATTGTATTTTCTAAATTATTTTCTTTTTTAAATATTATATCTACAAATAACCCTATTATAATACCCACTATAATCTTAATACCTAATATTAATAATATTTTATTTATTTCTATATTTTCTGATAATAATACTGGAATCATTTCATCAGAAGTTGATAAGAATATAGCTATTAATGTTCCTTTAGTAATTATTTTAGTAGCATATAAGTTAGAAGCAGCAACAGAAAAACCGCATTGTGGGATAACCCCTAATATAGATCCTATTATAGGACCATATTTACCTGAAGATTTTGTTATATTAATACTTTTCTTACTAATATTATGTTCTAAATATTCCATTATTAAGAAAGCTACAAATAGAAATGGTACTATTTTTAAACAATCAATAATTGTATCTAAAATAATTTCAGTCATATATATCACCACCAAAATATTAACATATTATTTCTCTTTTGGCAAGAATATAGTAAATATATTATCTTATACGCAATCGAGTAGAGAAAATTAAATAATATTTCTTATATTTAATTTGTCCCTCTCACACCACCGTACGTACCGTTTGGTATACGGCGGTTCTATTACCACTCTATTCTTAATACAACAAATTTTTTAGAGTGTACAGGATTAAG